>JAJFLD010000056.1 GCA_021772875.1 Ghiorsea sp.
TTCGTGAAGATATGATGTAAAAATAGTAGTTTAAGTGAAATTATATTACGCTTTGCTGTATAATATTTTACTTCCTTAAAAGGGTACAAACCATTGCCGAAAAAATACTTCCTTCTCTACCAAACATATTGATGACAAGCCATCATACCCACCAACTCAAACGCCGAGGGTTTAATTTAGGCACTGCTGCTTGCACCCCAAAGCAAGAGATGCCCGATGAGAATGCCGTGAAACAAGCATGGCAAAACGATAGAGCCATCAAACTGCCATCGCTCTTAAACGAAACCATCAAGACCTATGCACAACACATCAAAAATGCGCATCTGTTGATGGAAAATGTGCGTCGTGTTTCTGAGATTACCCCTTTCCTAGAAAAACCACCTTATATAGATGCCTTAAAACACAACTTCTTCATTGTCGCCACATCTGCTGAAGAGCACGATGAACAAGGCATTGAAAAATTATATGTTGATGCCTTTGATGATGATGAAGATCAAACAGTTGCCGAAGAACTTTGGTGTAAAGGTTCGTGGTTATCTTTTGATGATACGGATGCCTCGCTGCGTTTTCGCTTCTCATGGGGCATGGAAGGTTATGAAGATGTATCATCTGATCCGGTCAAACAAGAATGGGCGAGCAAGCTTTGCGATGCCATCTTTCCTGAATCTGCAAGCATCACTGAAAACCCCGCCATATTAACACATCTCAAGGACATTTTGGGTGAAAACCCTGCTTTTGTGGAAAGAATTGTCTATTTCAACGCCCCCAATGGTGGCGCGCAATTTCACCATGATGTGGAGCGCGGCCATGCTGGCGTTGTGTTTGCCCAACTCAGTGGTGCAACCTTTTGGCTAACCGCAGCCAAACCCAAGCTGATGGATGAAATCATCAGCTTTACACAAAACCCTGACAATTGTGATGCCATTCAAGCTGTATTACCCAACAAAAAAGATCAGCAAGGTTTAACCAAGCTCTGCAACAACCGCGAAGATTTAAGCTGCTACATGGAAGAACCTGATCATGAATTCATAGAGGCAATCATCGACCGCTGTCCTGAGTTTATACAACACCTGATTCAACAAGGTTATAGCCACACCCTCCAAGCTGGTGATGTATTATTACTACCCCAACGCGATATAAACCATTGTGTTTGGCATTCTGTGTTTACATTGGGTGATGAAGCTGGCGAAGCCCTCTCATTTGCCGTTCGCTAAAACCCTACCTCACCTTCTTCATCATACCGACATATGTAACGACGAAAACTAGGCTCTCTCATTGGCAATAGTCACCTCATCGGTAACTATTCACTCGGACAACTCTAGTATTACTGTCAAACCGATAACTCTCAAGTTGACCAACTTGGTCTACTTAGATATGATAGGTCAACATAAGTGAGGTGATCCTATGATTGTAAATATATCTGAAGCCAAAGCGAACCTTTCGAAACTGGTCAATATGGCCTTTCATGGCGAAAAAGTGGTGATTGCCAAAAACAATTTGCCTTTGGTTGATCTGGTGGTGCATAAGCCCGAAGGCAAGCGCCAGCTTGGCTTGCTTGCTGGTAAGTTTACCGTGCCCGATGACTTTCTCGAAGAAGATGAATCCATCAATGCCATGTTTTATGGTGATGATAAATGAACATCATTATTGATACACATATCTTTCTCTGGGCACTTGCTGAGCCGCAAAAGATATCCGAGGCCAAGCGCCGCGAACTAGAAACGGCGACAAACACTATTTATGTCAGTGCCATCAGCGTGGCTGAAATGATGTTGAAAGCATCCATGGGTAAACTGGCGATTGATTTTGATGTGGTCGACATGGTCAAACAAAGCGGTTTTGAGCTTTTGGACTTCTCAGCCGAAGATGCTGTTGGTTTGAAAAGTTTACCGTTTCACCACAAAGACCCGTTCGATCGCATGTTGATTTCCCAAAGTGCATCACGCGGATTTGCCCTGATGAGTGACGATACCAAGCTTAGTTTATACGATTGCCAGATGGTTTAATGCTTCTGTTGAAAGGAGAGTATCGTACCTTTTTTTAAGATTTCACTCCAAATCTTAAATTGCATACTAAATACATAGAGGGAAATCGGAGTAGAGGTTTGAGAATCTCCAAAATAGTTACAAAATATTATCATCAGAGTTTATCGATATAATGAACAGAACAGAACAGTAAATCTTACAAATGATTAACATAGGGTGCCATTAGCTAAAAAATAAAGACACTGAAGGATTTATGATGGATATGTTTACGATTACAATCATCACCTTTGCCATATTAATTACTGGAGTGGTTTTTAAATTTATTATGGACATTGCTTGCGTGCCTCCCAGTAAGGAGAGAGAGAAGCCGAAACCTATTGCCCCTTCTTTTATTGAAATGGAGCACATAGATTGGGGGCAATCTGGAAAACCTGTAATTATAAATAATGGGAAAGTGAATAACCACGTATTTTTGCATTCATCAATGAGTCATGAAGATCTGGTAAGCACTGCTACTAAAAGAAATTGAATTATTGTTGGCGGATAAATTTGGCGCGACTGGTAATGGTATAAATGAAAAACTTACTAGTGTTGAGAAACAAATTCCAGTCTCCTTGATAAACCAAATACGATGGCTTGCACAAGTTCGAAACAAGGTTCTTCATACAAAATCATTTGTTCAAAATAAGAAAAGTTATGCCGCTACCGCAAACCGCGTCATTTCTCACCTAAAAATCGAAATAGACCGCAACGAAAAGTAGATTTTCCATGTATAAACTACATTTTTATACGGCATTGGCCTATCATACCGCCAATGTCCACGCCTCGCCTAACGCTTAAACACATTCACATCCATAACCTACGCTGCCATCAAGATTTTGAATGGTCATGTGACGAAGGTTTGAATCTTATCAGCGGTAACAATGGTTGCGGCAAAACTACTGTGCTTGAGGCGGCTTATATGTTGGCTTATGGGCGTTCGTTTCGCCAAGCACAAGCACCGCAACTGAGCCACTGGGATGCTAAGTCTTTCCACATCCAAGCTACAGTGCAGCGCTATGGGCCACTGCATATTCGTGTGGATGGGCAAAAGGGTAAGGTGGATATGTCTTTGCAAGGCCGAAAGGTGAGCAAGCGCCAAGAGATTTTTGAGCATGTCTCTTTGATTGTGGATGCGCCCCAAGGGGTGCGTTTGATTGATGGCTCTCCAGGGGAAAGGCGCAAATGGTTAGATAGGCTTGTCATCGCCTCTCAAACGGCCTCCTATGCCCATTATCAATCGTATTTAAGGGCGTTGATGCAGCGGGGTAGACTGCTTAGACATCATGGCAGCAGCAACGAATTAGAAAGCTGGGAACAACAAATTGTCGAATATGGCCTCATACTCAATGAAAAACGCACTGTTATTTTGGAAAAATTAAACCATCAACTGGTGTTGGAAAAAGATTGGTTGGATCTGCCTTTTCAACTTGAGATGATGGGGCAACCTTTTGAAAACAAAGAAGAATGGTTGGTGTGGTTGGCAACCAAACGTGAGGAGCATCGCCGCTTAGGGCGCATTACACAAGGCCCGCATTGTGATAGGTTAAAAATCAGTTATAGTGGGCGTGAAATACGCGTATGTGGTTCGAGAGGGCAACAAAAAATATCAGGCATTGTGTTGCGTTTAGCCGAATGTGCAGTCTTGCAAGAAGCCAAACGTATGATGCCTATTTTATTGCTTGATGATTGCTTAGAATCCCTTGACCATACACGAGCATTACGATTGATGGAGCGACTTTCCACCCATCAAGGACAGGTTTTGATGACTGCACCCGGTGATGTTGCACAAGACATACGCAAAGATACGCAACACCTAAGTTTGAATGAATTGTAAAAGCGATGAGGTATTCAAATGAGTGAAGAACAAACAGCATATGGCGCGGATAGCATCAAGGTCCTTAAAGGGCTGGATGCGGTTCGTAAACGTCCAGGCATGTACATCGGCGACACTGATGACGGCACGGGGCTACACCACATGGTTTATGAAGCCGTGGACAACTCTATCGATGAAGCTCTAGCTGGCCATTGTGATAAAGTTGAAGTCATACTGCACTCAGATGATTCTGTCACCGTTCGTGATAATGGGCGTGGCATCCCTGTGGATATGCATCCAGATGAAGGCCGCTCTGCGGCAGAAGTGATTATGACCGTACTTCATGCTGGCGGTAAATTCGACAGCAATTCTTATAAAGTTTCAGGTGGTTTGCATGGTGTTGGTGTTTCGGTTGTCAACGCCCTCTCTGATTATTTAGAGCTTACCATTCGCCGCCAAGGCAAGATTTACACCTGCCGCTTTGAACGTGGCGACACTGTAGAACCCATCAAAGAAATTGGCACTGCCGAAGGCACTGGCACCGAAGTTCGTTTCTTACCTAGCCTTGAAACATTCTCCCATCGCAATATGTCCTTTGACATCCTTACCAAACGTTTACGCGAGCTTTCTTTCCTCAACAGTGGCGTACATATTGAATTAACGGATGAACGCACTGGCAACTCACATGTGTTTAAATATGAAGGTGGCATTACCGCTTTTGTGCACCATTTGAACAAGGCACGCACACCACTACACCCTGTTTGTATCGACATCAAAACTGAAAAAGATGACGTGGGCGTTGAGCTTTCTTTGCAATGGACAGATTCCTATCAAGAAAATGTATATTGTTTTACAAATAATATTCCGCAACGTGATGGTGGCGCACATTTAGCAGGTCTACGTGCCGCCCTTACGCGCTGCATCAACAGCTACGCCACAGCCAGTGGCCTCTTAAAGAAACATAAAGTTGCACTCACTGGCGACGACTGTCGTGAAGGTTTGACTGCCGTATTATCCGTGAAAGTACCTGATCCTAAATTTTCTTCGCAAACCAAAGATAAACTGGTTTCCTCAGAAGTTCGCCCCATTGTTGAGAGCAAGGTGAATGAAAAACTTTCCGAATGGTTTGAAGAAAACCCTAAAGAAGCACAAACCATCATTGGCAAAGCAGCAGAAGCTGCAATGGCACGTGATGCAGCACGCAAAGCTCGCGATTTAACGCGGCGCAAAGGCGCTTTGGATGTATCCAATTTGCCAGGGAAATTGGCTGATTGTCAGGAAAAAGATCCTGCCAACTCTGAACTCTACCTTGTGGAAGGGGACTCTGCAGGAGGCTCAGCCAAACAGGGTCGCAATCGTAAAACCCAAGCCATTTTACCACTCAAAGGTAAGATTTTGAATGTAGAACGTGCTCGGTTTGATAAGATGTTATCCAGCCAAGAGATTGGCACTTTGATTACAGCATTGGGCACAAGCATTGGCAAAGAAGACTTTGATATTGCGAAACTTCGTTATCACAAAATTGTCATCATGACCGATGCCGATGTGGATGGCGCGCATATTCTCACCCTGCTGCTCACCTTCTTCTACCGTCAAATGCCTGAATTGATTGAGCGTGGTTATTTGTATATCGCCAAGCCGCCTCTTTATCGCGTGATGCGCGGTAGAAAAGATAGATATGTTGCAGATGATGATGATTTGTTAGAATTTTTACTTGAACAAGGTATGCAAGATAAAGAATACCATGAAACCGAGAAAAAAGACGCGATGACATCCGATCGTTTTCAAACGTTTATTCGCAGCATCAATCGTTTACACAACTTGCTGCTTCGCTTATCACAACGTGTAGATAGTCGTGTATTAAAGCTGTTGATTGAAGGCGATACCATGTCTGCAAGCATGATGCGCGATGAAGCACTTTTGAAAGCACACATGGACACTATTGTTGCCGCTTTTGATGCCAATTCGCGTGATGATGAAAGCCTCAAATGCCGCGTCTATAAAGATACCGATCAAGATGCATTTTGGGTTCAATTTGAACGTCGCGACCATGGCCGCACTAAAATTTCGCGTTTGGATCGTGATTTGGTATCCACAGTTGAATTCGCCGAAGCACAAAAGCTTTGTCATAACGCACAAGCCCTAGTCGGTGATGGTGCATATATAAGTGGTGCTGATAAACGTTGGGAAATAAGCACTTATGATGATGTTTCAAACCTTATCGATGCAGAAGGTCGTCGTGGTTTAACGATTCAACGTTACAAAGGCTTGGGAGAAATGAACCCTGAACAACTTTGGGAAACCACGCTAGACCCTGTCAACCGCACGTTCTTAAAAGTAACGCTTGAAGATGTAGTTTCTGCTGATGAGACATTCTCCACCTTGATGGGTGATGCTGTTGAACCACGCCGTGACTTTATCCAAGCCAATGCCCTAAAAGTGAGAAATCTTGATGTCTAAAGCTTCCAACCCAACCAAACAACAAATCAGTTATGCCGATTGTGGCGTCGATATTGATGCAGGTAATGCCTTTGTTGGCCGTATTAAAAATGCCGTAAACAGCACCAAACGCCCAGAAGTCTTGGCGGGTTTGGGCGGGTTTGGTGGTTTGTTTCAACCCAATTTCGCTGGCATGCAAGAGCCTGTGCTGGTTTCAGGCACCGATGGTGTAGGCACCAAGCTTTTACTGCTGCAAGAATATGATAGGCCTCATGTGGCAGGCATTGATGCCGTAGCCATGTGTGTGAATGATTTGGCTGCCTTGGGTGCAGCACCTTTATTCTTCCTTGATTACTTGGCTACAGGTGCGCTTAAAGGCGAAACTTTAGCTGGTGTAGTAGAAGGCATCGCTGATGCGTGTAAAACATGTGAATGTGCCTTGGTCGGTGGTGAAACTGCTGAAATGCCTGGTATGTACTCACCCGGTCATTACGACATTGGTGGTTTTTGTGTTGGTGTGGTTGATAAACCAAAAATGGTGGATGGTGCAAATATCGTTGCTGGTGATGTGGTGCTTGGCCTTGCTTCTAGTGGCCCCCACTCCAATGGCTTTTCTATGGTGCGCAAGCTCTTAGAGCTTGGCGAAGCCGATATGCGCAATGATATGATTTCTGATGGCCAAGGTGGAACAATCCCAGCCATTGATAAAGTGTTGGCACCAACACGTTTATACGTACCTGCAATCAATGCCTTGATGAAAAGTGGCATTCAAGCCCATGGTTTCTC
>JAJFLD010000057.1 GCA_021772875.1 Ghiorsea sp.
TTAAAAAAACTATCACTGGCCAAAGATTGTAAATCAAAGCTACTTTCAATACCTGTAAAAGCTGATTTTAAAAAATCGATACCAAGAAACAATATCCCAAAACCTGCAAAAGCCATACCGTAAGCGGCATGCCTTTCCTCGCGGGCAAAAATTTTAAGAAACATGCCCAAGCCAATTGCAGGCAATGCCATCACTTGAATATTCACATGAAAACCAATCAAAGCAACCAACCAACCCGTCATTGTGGTGCCTATATTACTGCCATAAATCACCCGCACAGCTTGCAATAATTTCAACAGCCCAGCGTTGACAAAACCAATCGTTGCCACCGTGACAGCGCTTGATGATTGCACCAGAGAAGTGATGAGAATGCCTGAAAATACTGCGCGCAAAGGTGTCTTGGTTGAATGTTCAAGAATATGACGCAATGCTTTCCCAGCCGCCATTTTTAAACCATCCGTCATCAAATGCATACCCAGCAAAAACATACCAATGCCGCCGAGCAAATTCATTATTGTATCATAATTCATCCACACCCACCTTGAGAAGAAACCAAAGTATAATCATGCCAGAACAAGCCAAAACATCACTATCCATACAATTTCTCAACCCACTTGCTCTTTTAAGATTGCGTTAATTTCACGCACTTGTATTTTTACTCTAGCAAAACAAACGCCACTTTTGATTGTATCATCAACACTTCATGCTACTTACCCATCCAGTCCATAGCTTGAAATTGCACACCTTCTTTGACATCAACACTACCCGTTTTCACAAATCCAAACGATTCATACACAGGTACTGCAAATAGCGATGATCGCAGCGTATAGGTCGGAGAAACACATGCCTCCATAGCAGTAGCCCAAAGTTGTTTGGCAATGCCTTGACCTTGATGCTCTTGGGCCACAAAAAGGTGATAAAGATGGTTTTTGTTTTTCATGGCAATATAACCAATCACCTGTGATTCATGCACACAAACCCAATGCATAAATGCAGTATCGTTTAAGCGCATGGCAAAAGCTTGCGTTTCTAAAGTTGCAGCCAACCATGATGGCAATTCAGCGACATCATCGGCCAAATAAAAGTGTGAAAGTTTTTGCACCATCGTTTTGATTTGCGTTATATCTTCCTTTTTTACTTGGCGAATATTCATGGTTTTGACCACGATTGTAGCCGCACTTGGCGGGTTAACATGATGCCCAGCATAGACACATCCACAGCCCTATTGGAAAGAACAACCACACCCGTTTTAAAATTGGTATCAACAGACACATAAGAAGCATAACCACCCACCATGCCATTATGCCAAACCATGGTTTTATTGCCAAAAAACTTATCCAAAAAAGCTGGCTGTATCCAACCAATGCCGACATTACCAATGGCCTGTGGTTTGTGCATTTTTTTGAACATGCCCGCCATGGTTGAATCAATGCCTGAATCAATCGACAAATCATCTCCAATATTGGCGCGAACAAATTTCATCATATCTTCAACGTTCGAATAAAAAGCACCAGCACCTGCAAGGGCACCAAATGTCCACATTGGGCTTGGTTGACCATCAGCCGTTTGACCCTGAACCAGATGTTCCTTCATCATTGAATTGAGTGATATGCCTGTGTTTTGCATGCCAAGTGGCAGCAGCAGCTTCTCTGCAACCAGCAGCTCGAAATCTTTTTTCATCACGTTTTCTAAAACATGGCCAAGCAAACCCATACCAAAATTGGAGTACTCAAAAACCCCTACTTTGCCTTTATCCTTTGTGTGACTCAAATAGGCAAACACATCGCTTAGCTGAAGATGACTATACGGATTTTGCATCACATCTTGTTTGCCAGCTCGCTCTGTCGCAATAAGCCCAAGCGATTTTGGAATACTTGGAAAACCAGAAGTATGGGTCACCAATTGCCGCAAGGTTACAGCTTGTGCCGCTGGCGAAAGCTCTATGGCATCTCCCATAAGCTCAGCCAAGCTTGCATCCATGTTCAACACACCTTCATCACAAAGTATTTGCAACAATGAAGCTGTAAAAAGCTTGCTTACCGAGGCAATTTGAAAAACAGACCTAGCATCCAAGCTAGCACCATCACCCACTCCGCCATAAGCTTTGATGCGCGATTGTCCATCTTTATAAATGCCAATCACCACACCAAACGAAGCATCATTCTTGGTAATTTTCTGAACTTCCTTATCCAGCACAGACTCAAGGTTTTTTGTGTCTGGCGTATTATCCAGCCTATATTTCAAGTAAAAAATTGCCAAAGCTGCTACAACCACAACCAGCGCAAGTAAAATAAGCCATATTTTCATTTTACCTGCTCCTTTCACACCAAAGGTAAGGTTAATACCCATTTCAACAAAAACAATCTTTTAACACAACTTAGCATTCAGTATTATTATTCTACAAAATACCATCAAAACACTTCTTGCCTTACATTGCTGAATACATGCATTTGTGGTACCTTGTTATGAGCAGAAGTTGTTTTACTGCGAATAAATGTCACATAGGAGCTTGGTATGTATTTACGAAATAAAACAAACGGCGACTTAGCGCAAGTTGAAAAACTTAATGAACTTACAGATCCCAACCTAAATTCAGTGATGCTTCATTATTTTGCAGGTGAAGAAATAGGTGAACCTATGCGTGCAGAGAAATCTGAATTGGTATTCCCTTCTGGTGAGGCATTACCAAAATGTTGGTTTGATCCACATTATAGAATCAGCTTCAGCTAATCATAACGGCTACCACGTAATGCCTAACTCATAAGTCATCTTGAGTTTTATGTAACTTCCCGTACGTGGTTGTATTTCAGCTTGAGTCTTTTAATTGAATGTTGATACATAAGGGTAAGTGATGATTAAATAATTCTTTAAAATCACAAAATACTATGTATGTCCATATTCGCGTGATTTCTTGAGCAATGTTAGTAGCTTCGCCACCATGATTGGTTTGACATATTTCCCGACACCGCCAACAACAGCAGACTTACCCTCTATCATGCCAAGCCCATTTTCGGATCAGCCTCATGCTTTGGCTGAGCAGGCTTGTCTGATGTTGCAACAACGTTTGTCTTCAAAAGATGCTTCTTCACAAGGCAGTTCTTCGCAAGCTCAAGGGCTTCGTGATTTTTTTGCCCCCAATGCTGGCAAAATGTTTGGTGTGCTGGTGGCTAAAGATAAACATGGCAAAGTCGGATTTTTAAGTGCGTTTTCAGGCATGATGGATGGTGCTTGGCATATTGATGGTTTTGTACCACCCGTATTTGATTTGGCTGCACAAAATCAATTTTTACCCGCAGGTAGAGCTGCCTTAGCTGCTTTAGAGCCACAATTACAAAAACTAGAAACTTCAAAAGAATACGCATCACTCCAACAAAACATCACCCTTTTATCAGCGCAACGTGATGTGGTTTTGACCGCACTCAAGCAACAACATAAAGCCGCCAAAACGGAGAGAAAACAACAACGTCAAGCGCTACAACATGTAAGCGAAGCTGAACAACAAACACAAATGCGCGTTTTGGCTTTAGCCAGCCAACATCACAAACGTGAAGCGACCAATGTAGCCCTTGAATGGCATGACAAAATACAAGTATTGCAACAACAATTGGATGTATGGCAAGAAAAAATTCAGCAACTTAAAGAAAAACGCGCCAGCCTTTCACGCACATTACATGAGCAAGTGTTTGCCAGTTATAAGCTTTATAATTTTTTGCATGAAACACAAACCATCACGTCCTTTTTTGAAGGTAAAACACCGCCTGCTGGTGCTGCCGATTGTGCTGCACCCAAGCTGCTTCATTATGCTTATAAACATGCGTTGCAACCCTTAGCCTTGGCTGAATTTTGGTGGGGTTCATCGCCTGCCGCTGGTGTGCGCCACCACAAACAGTTCTACCCTGCTTGTCGCGGCAAATGTCGCCCTATTTTACCCTTTATGCTGCGAGGCTTAGATGTCGAACCAGAGCCATATTATGGCAATGCCATTGATGCCCATGAGCCACAGATTGTGTATGAAGATGAAACATTAATCCTCATCAATAAACCTGCAGGTTTGATGTCTGTACCAGGTAAAGAAATTAAAGATTGCGTGTTTAATCGTTTGTTGCTGCGTTATCCCAATTGCCCAGAGCTACGATTGGTGCATCGGTTAGATATGTCCACTTCAGGCTTGTTATTGGTCGCCAAAAACCTGCATATCAACAAGTTATTACAAAAACAATTTATCCAACGCACTGTGGAAAAGCGCTATGAAGCAGTGTTATCAAAAGTATTGCCCGCAGTGCCGCAAGAAGGTGAAGTTAATCTTCCTTTGCGTGTTGATTTTGATGATAGACCGCGTCAGTTGGTATGTTATGAATATGGCAAAACTGCCAAAACGCATTGGCAAATTATCGGTGCCGAAGGTGATACCACCCGTGTTTATTTCTACCCACACACAGGGCGAACGCATCAATTGCGTGTACATGCCTCACATCGCGATGGGCTCAATGCAGCCATTGTCGGTGATGACTTGTATGGTTTAGCTGGCGAGCGCCTTTTATTGCATGCTCAACGCTTATCTTTTGACCACCCCA
>JAJFLD010000058.1 GCA_021772875.1 Ghiorsea sp.
CTTCATGCCCGATACTGACAAATATTCAGCTTTAGATCGTGTTTTGCATCAGCCTATTCGCACTAGGATTGCCGCATTTCTCACCGCACGCGGTGATGCAACGTTCACCGACCTTAAAAAGGCACTGGCCTTAACCGATGGTAATCTCGAAGCACATATGAAAAAGCTAATTCAAGTGGGTTACGTGTCGGTAAGCCAACAAAAAATTGATGGCAATCGCCCGCAATCGCTTTATGCCATGTCGTCAGAAGGAAAAACTGCATTTCAAAATTATGTACAAGCATTGAGTGATTTATTCAACATGGGGGAAAAATGATTAAAATTAAATATGCGAGCAGCTTAAGACCAATGCGAATGATCATCACACTGCTGCTATGTTTAACATGTTTTATGGACAAAACATTTGCAGAAGATCTTAACGTCATTGTGTTGCAAAAAGGCACTGGTGACCCTGTAGAGGGTGCTACCGTTGTACTCAAAAACAACAAAGCTTACACCACAACCAATCAAGATGGCTTGGCATCGTTTGAGTTGCTACAACCTGTGAGCAAGGATAAATTGGATAACCTAAAAATCCTCAATCAAGGTTATCATACCCTTGAACAAATCATTACGCCCAACCTCAAAACCATC
Organism: Ghiorsea sp.; assembly: GCA_021772875.1. Classification (GTDB taxonomy): domain Bacteria; phylum Pseudomonadota; class Zetaproteobacteria; order Mariprofundales; family Mariprofundaceae; genus Ghiorsea. The sequence continues at coordinate 634 of JAJFLD010000058.1, forward strand.
ACCTTTTATCTCTCTCCCAATCTTGTCGCTTTAGAAGGTTTAGAGGTGGTTGAAAATCGTACGGTTGAAAAAGTATCCAAAGTTGTCCTCAGTGCAAACGAATTACGTGGTGCAGCTGGCACACAAGGCGATCCTGTCAAAGCACTACAATCTTTACCAGGCGTGGTTGCCAGCAATGGTAGTGGCTCTGGACAAGTGTATATGCGAGGCAGCGATTCACGCGAAAATATTTATTGGGCAAACGATCTCCCCATCAATTACCTTTACCATTGGGGCGGTTTAAATTCTGTATTAAATCCTGCTTTGGTAAGTGATTTCAATGTTTTTTTAGGTGGTTTTCCTGTCGAATATGGTGATTTTTTGGGTGGTGCAGTCGATATTAAGTTACGTGCACCAAAAAAAGATAGATTACACACCAATCTACATCTTGGCACCTATGACTCATCCTTTTTGATAGAAGGTCCTATCACCGAGAATGACAGCTTTTATCTCGCTGCCCGAAGAAGTTATATCGATCTTCTTTTTTCTCCTAGCTCATTATCAAAACTAGCTGGTGGTGATGGCAAAAATGAGCTCATTTTAATCCCTCAATTTTATGATACCCAAGCCTTATACAGACATGAAACCAATAAAGGTTATGTAGATATTCAATACTTTAATGCTGGCGATAAAGTTGAGCTTTTGCTCAACGATGCTGCCATCCGCGATCCTGAACTCTCAGGTGCTTTAAAAATAGACACTAAATCTGAAACTTATGGCCTCAACTGGAAGCAACAATGGAATGATACACTTAATCAACATGTAACAGCTGGCGTGGTGAATTCCTCTCAGTATTTCCAAGTTGGTGCAGATCCTTATGGCAATCCCTATTTCACCGATATTGTAAATCATAATTATTTTGTGCGGCCATCGTTGGATTGGCAACATAGCAAAAATGCAATCACCACCTTTGGTATCGACCTGAACAAAATTGACTTGCCTATTGAGCTTTATATTGCAGCCCCGCCAGACAATAATACCCCTCCAACCCCAGGTGGTTTTACATCACAGCCCAAATACAAAGTCAAACGCAACATCACCGCTACTCATTATGCGCCTTACATCAAGCAACAGTATCAATGGAATGATAAACTCAAAACGTCAGTTGGTTTACGTTACACCTCTATATGGGCCGACCAAGGCAACAATACCCTCATTTATAAAGAGCACGCTTTTAGCCCTCGATTAAGTGCCGAATATCAGTTGAATGAAGACACTTTATTATTGGCAAGCTGGGGTGATTATTTTCAGCGGCCACGCGGCTATCAACAACTTGCCGACTTTGGCAATCCCTCGCTTCATTTTACCCGTGCAGAGCATCGCATCCTTGGTGTGGATAGAAAGCTCAATAATATTTGGGATTTAAAAGTAGAAGCTTACCATAAGCCCATGCGTGATTTGATTGTACCGATCCGAAATACCAACCCACCCGACAACTTCCTGAATCAGGGTACAGGCGTAGCGTATGGATTGGATTTTTTCCTCAAAAGAAAATATGAAAATCGAAAACTGGGTTGGTTTAGTTATTCTTATGCCCGCTCAAAACGCACAGACCAAAACACTGGGATAACCTCCGTTTTCTCAGGCGATCAACCACACACCTTTACCGCAGTTTGGGGACAGCCTTTCACTGATAATGAAGGCAATGACTCGCCATGGGATTGGGGCGTTAAGTTTCAAGCGCATTCAGGATTGCCTTACACGCCTGTGGTTCATCGTGTCCAAGAAACGGGCACAGGACGATGGTTACCCGTGTATGGTGGCTATAACAGCAGCAGACTACCTATCTATGCCAAATTGGATATTAGGTTTAGTAAGGATGTTTTATATGACACATGGAAAATAAAATATGTTTTTGATATTCAAAACGTCACTTTCCGAAAAAATGTTTCTCAATACACTTATGAACCAGACTATTCGAACTATGCCAGCCCAAAAGCAGTAAGCGGAGATATCTTTCTTCCTTTTTTCGGCATCGAAGTTGAACTCTAAAACCACCTAGGAGAACGTATGGACTTTTTTAATGATTTTAATAATTTGATGGACAAGGGTGGCCCAGTGATGTGGGTGATATTTTTTGCTGCAGGTCTGGCTATCACCATGTTGGTTGAACGTGGTTTTCAGGTCTACCGCTGGTTAAAAGCCGCGGAAAAAGACCAACAATTCATGCATGATGAAGATATAAACATACTCATGAAAGTACAGGGTCAAACCCATTTTCGTCGTGATAGCCCTGTACGCAGTATCATCAAACAAATTCGCTGGAATGAGGTTTCAAGCCAAGAAGATTTAACCAAACAGATCAATACATTATTGGCCGAACTGATGCCGCGATTGGATGGCCTGCTGCCCACCATTGCAGTGATTGGCACCTTACTGCCCATGCTTGGTTTGCTTGGCACGGTCACGGGCATGATTAATGTTTTTGAAGTCATTGCTCTACACGGCACTGGCAACCCCCAAGAAATGGCCTTTGGTATTTCTCAAGCCTTGCTCACCACCGCCAGTGGTTTGGTGATTGCAATCCCTGTTATTTTTTTCCACCATTTATTAGTCCAACGCTTACATATCCTTTTAGTAACCACCGAACAAAGTCTATTGGTGGTGATGAACAAAGCGGCAGCTCATCATGGCTAATTTACTAGGCGGAACAGGTCTACAAATGCCCGAACTCAAAACAGGCGAACCCGAAATCACCATGGCACCACTCATTGATGTGGTCTTCCTGCTGCTCATCTTTTTTATGGTTACCACAGTTTTTCCTGATAATCGTGGTATGGAGATTGAAAAACCTGAATCAGAATTTTCAGAGCCCCTACAAATGAAACGCCTATTATTCACCCTGCAACAAGATGGATCCGTGTTTTACAAAAACCAAACTGTTGCCTTTAGCGATGTTTCGCGTTTGGTACGCGAACAATTAAGCGCTGCACCCGATACTGCCGTGATGCTACAAGTGGACAAACAAGCAACCACCCAATCGCTGATTTCACTCATGGATGCTTGCAAATCAGCAGGTGCAAAACGTGTTGGCATAGCCTCAGAAGCCATCAAATAACATGTCTTTTTGCCGTATTTGGTTCCTTGCTATTTTGCTTGGTGTAACCTTGAACTTTTTGATGTTCTTTTCGCTTACCACTTTAAGTCAAAACGTAGCTATAAAAAGCCCATCGGTTTTAACCGTAGAATTTCAAGCATGGCAAGAACCAAAAAAAGTAGAAAAACAAATCGTGCCGCCTAAGAAAAAAGTACCTGTGAAACCCAAAGCTAAGCCTAAAAAGAAGGTTGAAAAAAAACCTGAATTGTCCATTGCCGAACCAGAACAAACCGTAGTTGAACCGGTTGAAGTGATCAATGAAGTCGTTGAGGAGCCAACCGAAACAACCGAAGAATCATTACCCACACCCGTACCCATATTTGAGGTTTCAAGTTTGCCACGTTTTGTGCATCGCCAAGCACCTATGTATCCTACGTCTATGAAGCAGCAAAACAAAGAAGGTGTGGTTTTGCTTGAGGTCTTGGTTGATGGGTTGGGAAAAATTAGAAAGGTATACATTATTGAGTCGGCGGGTGATGCATTTGACCAAGCTGCCATTAAAGCCATTGAAGGCTCAACATTTATCCCCGCAAATGCCAATGGCAAACCTGTGCCTGTGTTATTACGCGTACCTATTCGCTTTCGTTT
>JAJFLD010000059.1 GCA_021772875.1 Ghiorsea sp.
CTTGAATTTCCAATGCCGCTTGCACTGCATTTTGTGCCTTGTCGGTTGGAAACAATGCCATGATTTCATCACCCACAAACTTATCAATGATGCCATGATGTTTATGAATGATATCTGCTTGTAATTCAAACAAACGATTAATATTTTCAACCACAATTTCTGGTTTTTCATGCTCAGAATAAGCTGTAAAACCACGAATATCGGAGAAAAATATAACAACTTCCCTCACTTCACCCTTAAACAATTCTTTTTCTTCGGTGACTGCGCTATAGATGGCTTCCATGGCTGAGCGGGAGATGTATTTCTCCATTTGTTTTCGCACATTGTTGAGCAATTGTGTATTGGCTGTAATGACGCCATCGGCTTTCAACACCAAAACCAAAAGCATAATATTAAAGACCATGAAAATAAGTGTTGGAACCACAAAGGCCTCTTTCAAAGCCTTAAATACAGTGGCTTCAAAACGTGTCACATCCTCATAAACCTCTAAAACACCAGCAACCGTAACCCCATCTGGTCCATATGTAGGCAAATACACCTCCATGAAACGCTTACCATTGACGTCTTCTTCCAATTTAGAAAACGTTTTATTGGCTAAAGCTGTCTGAAACCCTTGGCCCTGCACGGAATCATAAATTTCACCCTCACTGGCTTTATCCGCATGGCTATATAAAACCACGCCATTGCGATCAAACAATTTCACCTTGGCAAAAGAAAAATCTGTTTTAACCAATGCCTCTATTCTTACACGAAAGGCTTGTTTCAAGGTCTCATCTTCCATGCTGGCATGGTATGTTTGAAATACCCCTTTATTCACATCACGATAAAACGCACCCGCTTTTTCCAGCAGGTTTTCAATGTATTGGTTATATAATGCCTGACGTTCGGCATGGATAAAAAAGGAAAATAACATGGCATAAAATATAATGCCGCCTATGCCTGCGTAGAGGATATAATAGCGTTTTAATGGAAAGGGTTTGTCATCAAGTGTTGTGGATTGGCGTTGACTCAAAATAACCACCTTGTTTAATATAAAATTCATGCATACTGTATAGCAAGTTCCCAACTTTTGAAATATGTAATACTGGCATACACAGGGTTGAAAACCTGATGTCTAAACCATATATAGTTCAAAAGCTGTAAACATACAACTAGGAGAAATTTCACATGCGTTCATTTAAAGGCATAGGCATGCTCATTATTGCCAATATTCTAATTATGGTGACCTTGGCGATCAGCGCCAACGTACTCATTTATTTCATTTTGCCGATGTTTGGCATTGATGTCAGCGATACTTTTGAAGCTCGCCAGTTAACATTTGCTGCAGTATTTGGTTTTGGTGGTGCATTTATTTCACTTTGGATGTCCAAGTGGTTGGCCAAACGTGGCAATAAAATGCAACAAGTCATCAACCCAAGCACCGCTAAAGAAAAACTTGTTTATGAAACAGTTGAAGCCTTAGCCCAACGTGCAGGCATCAAAATGCCAGAAGTGTGGGTCTATTGGGATGATGTGCCCAATGCTTTTGCTACAGGCCCTAGCCGTAACAACTCTATGGTGGCTGTTTCTTCTGGTTTGGCGATGAGTTTAAGTGATGCAGAATTAAAAGCAGTACTTGCCCATGAAGTTGGACACATTGCTAATGGGGATATGGTGGCAACCACATTGCTGCAAGGTTTAATGAACACCATCGTTTACTTTGTTGCTAGCATGCTCGCGCGCTTGATTGCCAGCGCCTTAGCACGTGGCGAAGAGCCTAGTCATATGGTTTATTTCATTGTTGATATTGTGTTGCAAATTATGCTCTCTTTCTTAGCTGCAATTGTAGTGTGTGCTTTTTCTCGCAAACGTGAGTTCAAAGCAGATGCTTATGCGGCCGATGCTTTAGGTGCTGAATCCATGATTAGCGCACTACAAAAAATTGATCGCTTATCACACCAGTCAGTGGAATGGGAACATCGTGAATCGCGTGAAGATACACTTGCAACCATGAAAATTTATGCCGCTCACGGTGGCATCAAAGGTTTGTTTGCGACACATCCTTCTATTGAAGATCGTATTGCTGCATTGCGTAACCGCCGTTAGGCCTGTTGACCAAACACATGCCTGAAGCCCCGCATCAAACTGTTGCCATACTTATTATTGGCAATGAAGTGTTGTCGGGGCGAACGCGTGAAGCCAATGCTTGGTTTGCTGCACAAACATTGTTTGATGTAGGCTGTAAACTCAATGAAGTGGCCATCGTACCTGATGTTGAAAGCGATATTGTTAACACGCTAAATCGCCTACGAAAGTCTCACGATGCTGTCATCACCAGTGGTGGCATTGGCCCCACCCATGATGATATTACAATGCAAAGTGTTGCCAATGCTTTCCGTGTAGCCCTATTAGAACATGCTCAAACCATTCAATTAATGACTCATTTTTATGGCACTGAAGCTTTAACCGAAGGGCGAAGGCGCATGGCAAGATTACCCCAAGGTGCCCAGCCCATTATTTGTGAATCATCCATTTGCCCAGGGGCTTTGATAGAAAATGTATATGTATTTGCTGGCGTACCGCATATCTTTGCCTCGCAATTGCAATCGGTATTACATGCTTTTGGTGGCCAAGCTTTTGTACGTCAAGAAATTGAAATCACATGCGCTGAAAGCAGCTTTGCAGCGGCATTAAATGATATCCAATTACAACACACAGATGTTGAAATTGGTTCATACCCAGCACACTGTGGCAAAAAACCGTTAGGTAAAATTTGCCTCAGTGGTAGGGATGAAGCTAAAATCACCGCCGTGCGAACACAAATTGAACAAATGTTAAAGGATATCCAACCATCATGAAGTTTAATAAACGTGACACCATATTTTTGCTTATTATAGCTGCTGTTATACTTGTATTGGTTGTAGGCACAACCGAACGCACAACCAAAGCCGTGCCTGATAATGATACGCACAAAAACGTCACCTCTCGTGAACAATGCATGGCTTGCCATAGTGCTGAAGGTGTAAAACCACAACCTTTAGGTCACCCTAAAGCCAACCAATGTTTCCAATGCCATAAGCAACCTGAACATTGGGTTGGTGGAAAAAATAAATGAAACGTATTGGCATTGTTGCCAAGCGCCACGATGCCTTTGCATTACAAACTGCCTGCGACTTAAGCGCGTGGCTGCAAGCAAAGTCGCTGGATGTAGTTCTCACACCTGAAATTGCAAAATTCAATCATACGCAAGGCATTCCACTGGCCGAGATAGCTTCACATATCGACCTCATGGTTGTACTTGGTGGCGATGGTACCTTGCTACAAACAGGCCGTTGTTTTGTCGGCTCTGAAGTGCCTATTTTAGGGATTAACCTTGGGCGACTGGGTTTTTTAACCGACACCCCCATTGGCAATATGTTTGATGTGATGGATGAAATTTTAGCTGGCCAATTTAAAACCAAACATCACTTTTCTTTAGAAGCCAAGGTCTTTCGTAACAACAAACTCATCAGCTCAGGCATTGCCATGAACGATGTTGTCTTACAACGCAATGATCATCCTCGCATGATTGAATTTGAAATGTTTGCACGCGACCAGTTTGTATTTCGTTTGCGCGCTGATGGTTTGGTATTGGCAACACCTGCAGGTTCAACTGCATATGCCTTATCCGCAGGTGGCGCGATTATTCATCCCGAAATTGAAGCCATCAGTGTTGTGCCTATTTGCCCACACACTGTTTCCAATCGGCCCATTATTCTGCCTGCTGATCATGAAGTAACGCTCAAGCTGATTGATAGCCCCACACCTGCCGCACTCAACTTGGATGGCCAAGTGCACTCAACTTTAAATGTGGGTGATACAATCTGTATCCAACGCACTGCTGACATTACCCTAGTTTATTTATCACACTGGCATTATTTTGATGTTTTGCGTAACAAACTTGGTTGGGCTGGGCAGCATACATGATTGTATCCTTACAAGTACGCCAATTTGCTTTGTTTGAGGATATTCAGCTTGATCTCCACCATGGCATGACAGTATTCACAGGTGAAACTGGGGCTGGGAAATCTATTCTAGTCGATGCCTTGGGTGCGATTTTTGGTGCGCGTGCTAATGTTGATTGGGTGCGCCATGGCGCGGAGAAAGCTGAGGTTTTAGCCGAAATAGAATCCAGCGACCTCCGATTAGCGGCCCTGCTTGATGAACAAGACATTGACAGCAATGAAGGCATTCATATTCGGCGTATCATCACAGCCGAAGGCCGTTCTCGCGCATGGATTAATGGTATACCTTCGTCCGTAGGTATCTTAAAAAAAATTGGTTTTATTTGTTTTGACTTGCATGGGCAACATGAACATCAAACACTTTTACAAGCCGAATTCCAACAACAAATCATTGATTCTCGCATCGCTGCCAATATCAAAGATGATGTGCGTAAAACCTATGCTGTACTGGCGCAAGTTAATCAACAACTTGCAGATTTACATGGCAATCGAGATGACGCTTTAGAAAAAGAAGCTTGGATGCGCGAAGAAAGCGAGCGTTTGCTCAACCTTGAGATTGAAGATGGTCTTGAAGAACAACTCGAAACAATAAGCCAAGCATCCCGACATGTGGAGCAAGTACAACAAACCGCATTGATGGCACTGGAAGTGTTTGATGAGCAAGAGCTAGCTGTGCGTAATCTTTTGGGCCAAATCATACATCAGGTCAGTGCCGTAGCGCAGCATCACCCAAGCTTACAAGAGGCAAACGAGCTGCTCTTACAAATGGAAACCCTTGCTGGCGAAATCACACCTTATTTGCAAGATGCTGCCACTACAGAAATTGATGCAGAAGTCTTGCAACTCACTGAAGATCGTTTGGCTGCCCTTCGCGCTGCAAAACGTAGGCACAAATCAGATGAGCTTGGTTTACTTGCTTTGCTTACCTCTTGGGAGAACACACTAAATGCCCTTGATACCGCAGCCTGGGATGAAGATACAATGCATCTAAAACAAAGTGAGTGTGTGCATGCCTATCAGCAAGCAGCGCTTATTTTACACGACGCTAGAGTATCAGCCGCTTCCACATTGATCACAAATCTACGCCCTTTTCTCGATCAACTTGGTTTAAAAAATATGCAATTACAAGCCGCTATCATTGCACAAGAAGATACCAGCGCCTGGAAAGCAGATGGTTTGGACAACATTGAATTTCTTGCTGCTGCAAATATTGGCGAACCTTTTAAAAGTTTAGCTGATACTGCATCAGGTGGCGAGTTAAGTCGGCTTGTTTTGGCACTCAAAGGTTGTGGTGTTTTAGAAAATGCCCCTGACACTGCAATTTTTGATGAAGTTGATGTAGGTATAGGCGGGGAAACAGGCTGGTGTGTTGGTGAGCTTTTACGGAATATGGGTGGTGAAAGGCAAGTTTTGGTTGTCTCCCATTTGCCACAAGTTGCTGCCTGTGCCCATCACCAAATTGCTATAGAAAAATCTATTCAAAATAATAGAACTCGCACTGAACTTACTGTGTTATCACAAACTTCGCGTGAAAATGAAGTTGCACGTATGCTTGGCGGCATCAATGAAGAAAGCCTTCTTCATGCTCAACAAATGTTACAACGAGGCTCTGCCGAAGTGGTCACCAACAAGTGAAACACAGTCAGATCAATGTTCAACCAGCTCAGGTACAAGATGTTTCAAGCATATACAATCTCATGCTTCCCTACATGCTTGATAAAACATTAATAACACGCAGCCAAGACGATATTTTTGAGCATTTGCAAGAATTTATAGTAGCCAAACAAGGTGAGCAGGTCATAGGTGTGTCCGCTTTACATGTTTATGGTTCTAATCTCGCAGAAGTTCGCTCGCTTGTTGTTTCACCAAATGCACAACGGCTTGGTGCTGGACACCAATTGGTTCAAGCCTGTGAAGTTATGGCAAAACAGTTAGGTGTTACGCGGATTTTTGCCCTTACTTATGTTGATAAATTTTTTATTGCTCAGGATTATGCGGTGGTTGCCAAAGAAAGTTTACCACAAAAAATTTGGACAGTTTGTATTCATTGCCCCAAGTTTAGCCATTGCGATGAAATCGCGGTAAGTAAAGCTATTTAACTAAAGACAATAGTGGGTCTTGTTGACCCAACTGGGCAAAACCCTGCATGCGAAAATGACATGAATCGCAATGCCCACAAGGTTGACCATCCTTATCTGGATCATAACAAGAACGTGTCATCGCGTAATCAACACCCAGTGATAAACCAAGCTTGATGATTTCAGCCTTGTCTAGGTTTAATAAGGGTGCAACAACTTCGAAACCAACACCTTCAACCCCTGCTTTGGTACCTAAAGCAACAGTTTTTGCAAATGAATTGAGAAATTCAGGTCTACAATCAGGGTAGCCCGAATAATCCACAATATTAGCACCAATCACCAACTTATTGGCACCAACAGTTTCCGCAAACGCTGATGCCAATGATAGAAATATAAGGTTTCGTGCAGGCACATAAGTTGAGGGGATGGCAAATGTTTCAGCTTGGTCTTTGGGTACATCTTGTTCACTGGTCAACGATGATCCGCCAATGGCATGTAAATCAACGGCGATCACTTGGTGTTTTTTAGCCTCAAATGCTTGAGATATCTGCTTGGATGCTTGAATTTCAACATGATGGCGTTGGCCATAATCAAAAGCAATAGTGTAACAGTCCCACTGTTTTTCCTTTGAAGCCCAAGCCAAGGCCGTTGCCGAATCCAAGCCACCCGATAAAAGTACTACGGCACGTTCCCTTGCTGCTGTTTGCTTCATACGCCTGTCTCCTCAGCACCCCAAATATACTTGTGCAACTGCAATTGTAGGCGCACAGGTAAAACATCTTCAACTATCCAAGCTGCTAAATCTTTAGGGTTTAAGCTACCCCAAGTACATGACATCAACACAGTACATTTTTCTGCCAAAGCATACTTATGCATGATAGTTTTTGCCCATAAATAATCTGCTTTATCCGTCAAAACGAATTTTATTTCCGTATTTGAGTGTAATATATCCATGTTATCCCAACAGTTTCGCGCCTCTTCACCACTACCTGGTGTTTTAATATCAAGGATAATAGACACGCCCTCAGGCACTAGAGAAATATTGTATGCCCCTGAAGTTTCAAGCTGCACCACATCATATAAATCTAATAACGCTGTCAACAAAACATGACAGTTTTTCTGTGCTAATGGTTCGCCACCTGTGACCAAAACCAGTGATGACTGAACTGGTTGCAACTCAGCTAAGAGATGCTCAATAGATTGCTGCTTGCCTGAATCTAAGGACAAGGCATTGGGTGTGTCGCAATAAACACAACGCAACGGACAGCCTGCAAGGCGTATAAAAGTACACGGCACACCTGCCAATGTACTTTCACCTTGAATGCTTTGATAAATTTCATGAATACGAAGGGACTTCGGAGGAGAGATGTTTATTTTTTAGCTCCATTATTTTGCGACAAAGCCTTAAGCTGAGCTCGCGCAATTTCAGCTGTTTTACTATCTGGATATTCCTTGATCACGCGTTGGAGTGCTGCACGCGCATCACCTATTTGCTGAAGGTTTTGATGCACGGTTGCAATTTTTAAAAGTGCTGCCGCGTGTTTTGGACTTTTATGGTATTGATTGACGACCACATTAAACGATTCAAGAGCTTCTTTATTTCGTCGTTGAGCAACCAAACTCTCACCCAGCCAATAATAAGCTTGGTCGGTGTATTCCCCTTTGGGATGTTTTTGAATGACAGCCACAAAACCAGCCGATGCTTCATCATAACGACCACTCTTTAAGGCCAGATATGCTGCCGTATAAGCATTTTTCTCAGCACTTGCAGCAGCTTCAGTTGCAACTGGTTTAACAACCTTAGAAGCAGCCTTTTTTACAGCCATCGCGTCAAGGCGTTTGTTTAATGATGTTGTTTTCTTTATCGGTTTTTTGATGCGTTGTGAGTAGACTACAGCTTTCTCTTGGCTTTCTGCTAACGATGCTTCCAACATGGCTATCTTTGTCTCTTGCTCTAAGCTCAATCGTTCCAACGACATCATTTTTTGATCTATTTGCTCAATATGTTCTTTTAATTGTGCATTGCTCACATGAACATCTTGTAACGATTGCAAAACTAAATTTTTATCACTCAACCACTGCTCAGGCAGAGGTTTACTTGTCGCACAACTTGTGAGCAACACCAAAGATAAAGCCATCGATATTATCGATGGCTTTATACCAAACAAAAAAAGCTTCACGCTAAAAAACTTACGAATTAACGGTTAACAATATCACCATGACGATTTTGTGCCCAGCAAGCTTCGCCCGAACGTGTACATACAGGGCGTTCTTCACCAAATGATACTGTATTCACACGTGTGTCAGCCACACCATTTGCAAGCAACACATTACGCACTGATTTGGCACGTTCTTCACCCAAAGCCAAGTTGTACTCACGGCTGCCGCGTTCATCACAATTACCTTCAACAGTAACTTTCACATCAGGATTTGCCTTCAACCATGTTGCGTATTCACCAATAATCGCTGCACCTGCACTGTCAATTTTCGCACTATCAAAAGCGAAATACACAGCGTTTGTAGAAGGCTTGGCTGCCATTTTAGCTTTTGCAGCAGCATCTGCTTATGCAGCAGCATCTGCTTTAGCTATTGCAGCAGCATCTGCTTCCATTTGTGCAGAAGACATTTCGCTCTTATTCATGCTGCTACTCATTGCTGAGTTATCTGTTTTCCCACCGCAGCCTGCAAATGCTAAGCTCGCTGCAGCAACTACAATCAACGCCATTTTTGAATAATGTTTTAAAATCATCTTAAATCCCCTTTTTTGTCAATGGTACCTATAAATATGAGCAAACTCAACAATAAAAGCATTCTTCTGTCCAGCCTTTATCAATCACCCTGAAAAAACTTACACGCACCATAGCCTTTGATGATAGATATATTTGTGACATCCATCATGTTTCTTTAATCTTCGCTTGCTAAGTTGTGCCAACAAAAAATAAAAACGGAGTCAATCAGCCTATGAAAACACTATATAAAACCTTTGGCGCTGCCGCTATCTTTAGTTCTCTTTTTATCGCTGAAGAAGCCAAAGCAAAACCTGGATGGGATGTCCTTGGAAATGCAAATGGATATACTAGCGGTATTAGCTGCTCTACATGTCACGCTGGCACACCAACTGAAAATAACGTGACTACCTCTTATGGCGTACTCTTTAACAGCAGAGTTAATGATAACAATGTTTCTACAGCTTCATTTGTTCCTCTTGAGTCATTTGACTCTGACGGCGATGGCTTCACCAATGGTCAGGAATTACGTCAAGCTGGGGGTAATGTAAACTACGCTATTATTTTCCCATCGTTATCTTTACCCGACATCATCTCAGGCAATGTTTCCGCTAAAGCAGTTGATGGTGGTGCTGTTTCAGCACTTTCTTATATTGGAACAGCTTTTACTGGTGGCAGAACGCTTTTTGAAAAACCTGCTACTGCTGCGACCACATCATCAACATTCATGTATAAGTTTGGTGGCATCCAAATAGGTGCAACTGCAACATTCTACGATGAAAACAACGCTGTAATACCATTTACGCCAGCAAACACAGCTGATGGCAGCTATGTTGTGAATACCCTCCCTACTGCTCCTGCTATCCCTATTGGAAGCATGAATATTACAGTGAAAGATGATGGCGTATTTGATTTGTATTCAACAGCTGCCTTTCAGCGTATTGCTAAAGCACGTATTCCAGCATTCGTACCCGTAGTGAACCCTGCTTCTATCAACCCATATGCAACCATCAGCTCATTCGCAAAAATAAGCCCTACAGCAACCGTTGATAATTATGCTGTTGTTGATGCTTATGCCGTTATTGATAACTACGCCGTTGTAGGCGCGTATGCACAAGTGGGTTCTTACGCATATATCGCAGCAAACGTAGACCTATATGCTGGTGTTGATATTTACACACAAGTAACAATTGACCCATACGTAGAAGTCTTGGCCTCAATCACTACGCCAACCACACAAACTTTACCCAATAGCGTTGGTTATATCTCCTCGCGCTTTGCTATTGCAACAAGCCAACCAGCTCCTTCCATCCTTGGTGGGATTAACGGTGCAGGTGCTGGCGGCGGCGCCACAGGGAAAACAACTGGTCTACACTGCATGACATCTGGCCTAGGTACGCAAGGATTAATGTTCTTAAGCCTTATGGCGGTAGGTGGTTTATTATTACGCCGCAACAAGGCTCATAGCATCAATTAAAGCACATTTTAAGTTGAAGCAATCAT
>JAJFLD010000060.1 GCA_021772875.1 Ghiorsea sp.
AAGCATCACATTACCCATTATGGATGTGGTTTCAGCAGTAGAGGCCACTTTGGCCGACACATTTAAGGCTTGGCACAAAGAAAGCCCAGATGTGACTGAGGAAAATATTCAAGCCAGAGCGCGCGGCGTATTGTTGATGGCCATTTCGAATAAAACAGGGCGAATGTTGCTTACCACAGGTAATAAATCTGAAATGGCGGTGGGTTATGCCACCTTGTATGGTGATATGGCAGGTGGTTTTGCTGTGCTCAAAGATGTGTATAAAATGGAAGTATTTGAGCTTTGTCATCATTTGAACAAAAAAGGGCATATCATCCCACAAAATACCATAGACAAACCACCCTCAGCAGAATTGCGGCTGGAGCAAAAAGACTCGGATTCTTTGCCTGATTATGCTGTATTGGATGCCATTCTTAAGGCAAGCATTGAAGAGCGGTTGAGTGTGCGAGACATCGCAGCATTAGGGTATGAATTTGAGGAAGTTAAACGTATCATCCATTTACTCAATTTAGCTGAATACAAACGACGCCAAGCACCACCAGGCATTAAAATTACAGCGCGTGCCTTTGGCCGAGACAGACGTTATCCCATTACCCATAGTTTTCGCGAGATGTGATGATATAAAAGCAAAAAACCTCTGTTCGCATACTGCAAACAGAGGTTTTTTACTGCCTGAGAAGTTTTTTATGAAACGCCAATACCTTCACGCCAAGCAAGAACCAAACGAAATTCTTCATTGGTTAACGCAACAGATAAATCCTCTTTTATTTCAGATAAAGAAGCATAAGGGTCTGCATCGCGTAGCTCTACCATGACGTCATCAAAGCGTTCTGCACCAATGATGTCACGAACTTCCACATGATGTGCAGCACGAACCAAAGCAATAAAGTGATTCAATATTGTTTTTGTGCTCACGCCTTGTTCAGCAGCAATGGCATCCAAATTGTTGCCCGCTTTGTAAAGGTTCCAAGTGTACATTTGTGCATCAGTTGCAGCAGGACCTTTTGCAAGCAACACAGGTTTACCATCATCCATCGATTGTTTGTTCGATTTTTTAGAAGCATGGGTTTTGATGATCTCACTGAATGCTTCACCATAAGCCGCGATTTTATGGCTGCCCATACCACTGATGCGTGAAAAAGGATCATCATCTTCACCAACTTTACCCAATTGACTGAGTTCGGTGAGCGTTACATCACTAAAGAGTGCATGCGGTGCAACATCTTCTTCTTCTGCCAGTTCATCACGCAATTCAAGTAGCTTTTTATAAAGTGAGTTGTCTTTAGCCACTGAAAAGCGTTTGAGCTTGCGTTTGAGGCCAGGTTGGTATTTGGCTAAAGTGACATCGGCTTTCAGTTTGAGTAAGGCCGGTGTTTTGTCGGTTGGTTTCAAGGCTGCACGACGCGAAATATCTTGGTTGTAATAACCTTGATGCACCAATTGACGCACAATAGATGTCCATTCATCCGCATTAATATCCATGCCAGAAGCATAGGTTTTTAATTCATCATGTTTTTTCTCAAGAATACGTTTGCCTTTTGAGCCACGTAAAAAATCGACAATGTAACCTACAGCATAATCGCCATTGAGCTCTTCAATCGCTTTGGCCACGATGCGTGCTTGTTTTTCACCTTTGTATTTTTCAGGCGGGTCAAGGCAGACATCACAGTTGCCACAATCATCTGCAAGATATTCATTAAAATAACCAAGCAAAACTTTACGGCGGCAAGTCAAAGACTCAGCCAATGAAATCATGCTATTGAGTTTATGCACTTCAACACGGCGTTGTTCTGGATTTTCGACATTTTCAATCAAACGACGCACCAAGTTCACATCACCTGATCCATAAAGCAGCATAGCTTCAGATTCCATGCCGTCACGACCAGCGCGACCTGTTTCTTGATAGTATGATTCCATGCTTTTGGGCAAATCGTGATGAATCACAAAACGCACATTGGGTTTGTCCACACCCATGCCAAAAGCAATGGTTGCAACAATAACTTTAACACGATCTCTTAAGAAATCATCCTGCACTTTTTCACGTGAGCGACCTGGCATACCTGCATGGTAAGCCGAAGCGCGTATACCATGGCGCTGTAGATTTACGGCCATTTCTTCCACGCGTTTACGGGATAAACAATAAATAATACCCGATGAATCTTTCCAGTCGTCTAGGAATTGCAATACTTGGGTCAAAGGCTGGCGTTTTTCAGCTATCAAATAACGAATATTGGGCCTATCAAAGCTTGAGACATAACGTTTGGCGCGTTTCATACCCAGACGTTTTACAATGTCATCACGGGTATGCACATCGGCAGTTGCTGTCAAAGCAATCATAGGCACATCAGGGAAATCTTCACGCAGCTCACCCAAACGCACGTATTCAGGGCGGAAATCATGTCCCCATTGGGATACACAATGCGCTTCATCCACTGCAAACAAAGCCACCTTCACTTTTTCCAAGCGGGTAAGGAAGGCTTTTGTTAATAATCGCTCTGGAGCGACATACAGTAAATCAAGCTGACCATTTTCAAACTTCTCCATCACTTCTTTGGCTTCAGCAGCCTTGAGCGAGGAGTTGTAGTATGCAGCAGCAACACCACAACGGTTTAATGCATCCACTTGGTCTTTCATCAAGGAAATAAGTGGTGAGATGACGATGCCAGTGCCTTCGCGTATGATGGATGGAATTTGATAGCATAAAGATTTACCGCCACCAGTTGGCATCAATACGAAAGCATCCTTGCCATCGAGTATGGAGCAAATTACTTCCTCTTGCGGGGGACGGAATTCATCGTATCCGAAGACGTCTTTTAATACTTTTTTAGCGTGTAGCTTAACTTTTTTGGTTACCATTAGTATATGACAGCATGGATTGAAGCGTGTTGCAAGTTAAATTTTCTTTATGAAAGATATGGTTGTAGTAGCTCTTGTCATTGGTTTTGAATAGCCATGTTTGAAATATGACGGTCAAACCAGCCATGTTGATGGCAATATCAAGCTAAAACTCCTCATGCCAAGTAAAATAGGCTAGGGTATGCTTGTCGCCGCATTTATATGTTTGTAGTGGTCTTTTATCTTGTGGTGAAAAGAAGGAGTGTTGTATGCAAGAGCGTATTGCCGTGATATTTGATTTTGATGACACCTTGGGCCCTGATAGCACCACGGGTTATCTCAAGGATGCAGGTATCAAAGACATTGCTGGTTTTTGGAGCGAAGTAGGCGAGATGATGAAAAAAGACTGGGATCCTGTGCCAGCGTATTTGCATCATATGATTCAGACATCCAGCCAAGGTGAAATGAAACCACTGACACAACAAGCCTTGATGGCTTGGGGTAGACAGTTGCCTTTGTTTCATGGTGTTGAAGGCATTTTCAAACATATCAGGCAAGTGGTTAAAGAAGCCAATCCGCATATCTCATTAGAGTTTTACCTTATCAGCAGTGGTATTGGTGATGTCTTGCGCCATACAAGCATTGCCCATGAATTTCATGATATTTGGGCATCAGAATTTCATTATCATGATGATGGACAAGCTGTGGCACCCAAAAAAGTGGTGAGTTTCACGGATAAAACACGTTATATTTTTCAGATTCAAAAAGGCATTGTGGGTGAAATGTCCAAAGGAAAACCTTTTGATGTGAATAAAAAGGTCAGTGCGGAGCAGATTAGAGTTCCGATGAATCAAATGATTTTTGTTGGTGATGGTTACACCGATATTCCATGTTTTTCTATGGTGAAAAAAGAGGGTGGCATTTCAATTGCAGTATATGATCGTAATCATACTGAAAAATGGGGAAATGCTTACCAATTTGTCGCCGATGGGCGAGTGTCCAATTTGTTATCAGCCAACTACCAAGAAGGTTCAGACTTGGTCAACTTTCTTTCCATGGCCGTGCGCAGCATGGCAGAACGCATTGCCGTTTCTGCAAGCAGTTACCAGGGTTAGATCCAGTTACTTTACTAGTTTTAAGAAATATCTCTGTGGAACCGCTACTTATTTATGAATAAGTAAGATGAGCTTAAAAAAATAAGGCGTTGCCCCTAAAGTTAGCTTTGCGTGAAAAACAGAAGCGGTTCATTTTTCGCGAAGAAGTTGTGGTAAGTATCAGGGGGAAAGCTGAGGGAGAGATACTATGTTTTCGAAGTGGGTGCGTTTAGAAATTTTATTGGTAATATTAATTTCCCCATGCTTGGCTAATGCATACGAATCATCTGATCATAAACAATTAACAGAAGATGCGGCGTATGTATTTAATGCATGTAGTGAGATACTACCGGAAATTTTCAAGAAAAAGTTAGCGTATGTAGATACGATGAGTAATTCGAATGCCGACATTGATAAATTCCAATTGCTGCATTTGCCCCGTTTTCTTTCGCGTATCACCAATTGGCATTTTTATGATGCTGCATTTAATTATGAGGATAAGGAAGAAGGGAATATTGCAGCAAGCTGGCTGATTGTTAATCGCTCACTGCACAAGACATTTATCAAAGAAGTTGATGCTTTGCATCGAGCTATGAACTGTCCAGATAAAGAAAAAATTGCAAGGAGAGCTGGTTTGGTGATGCATTTCATTCAGGATATGAGTGTGCCTGCGCATGTAGCGCCAAACTATCATGCTTCAAACAAACCAGATTCATTTGAAGCATATGCGCATAAACAACTGGGAGCTACGAAATTCTTGTCTGCAAGTAATGGCACTTGTTCTCAGCTCAGTAAAACGTATAAAAAAATAAAACCAGTGGGAGAAAAAAATGTACCTATTTTGATTCTCGAAGCTTTGGCGAACAAAACATTAGAGGCAATTGACGCCCCCATCAGAAAAAAAGACAAAGCACCCAAATGGGATATTTTTTGGCTTACACAGGCCAAAAATAAAAGTGATTGTGGATTCTTTGATTATGGGCAATGTGGCAATAAATTTGGAGAAACAGTAAATTTAAGTGTGTGTGAATTGACCTGTGATGAGTATAAGGCTTTTTATAAAGAACGCTATCAACAAACGATTGAGGCTAGTGTGTTGCTTTTACTTTATGCTAATCCATAAAGAGCATTGTTGTTTATAAAGTTTATGGATTTTGATTCAACAGCTTTTTCAAAATAACGTCCCAGTGCGTGATGAAGATATAGTGGCCTTGGCCGTCTAGAAAGTGGGCTTGGCAGTTGGGCAGCATTGAAGCAAGCTTCACTGCTGATTTGATACTTATAATCTTATTTTCAGTACCATGCCATAAGTGAATCTTATTTTGTATATCCTGTGGTTTAAAGTCCCAGCGTTTAAGTCGGAATAAATAATCATCTATGAAAGGTTGGGTGAGGTTTGGGAACGAATTGTTTATGCTTTCCATGAATATATCTCTTTTCTCAGGCATGGAGACGATTCGCTGATCTGCATCTGCTAGGTATTCATACATGCGGTCATAGTATTTTTCTGGTTTTTTTTGCATACCTTTTATCATTATTCGTCCAAAGCTCAAATGAAAAGAAGCCGGCGTGGCTTTGCACATGCTGAGCAGCATGCGTTCGAAGGGAATGAGCCCTTCAAACTCATCGAACGTCGCATCAGGCATACATGAAATTAGAGCGGTGTTACGTATTAAATCTCCTAGTTCTGCAGCGCATGCCAAGGCAAATGGCCCCCCTGTGCCATCACCGACGATATCAAAGCACTGCAAACCAAGCTTATTAGCAAGTTGGTGTATATCCTTTGCATATGCTAGTAAAGAATGCTCAGGTTGAACATGAGAATGACCAAACCCTGGGCGCTCTGGCGCGATAATTCGGATACCACATTTTTCAGTATAGGAGTAAAATGGATGCATTCGTTTCCTTGAATGAAGAAGGCTATGAAGAAAAATGATTGGTTCACCTTGTGGGTCGCCATACTCAGCATATTCTAAGGTTCGGCCATCAAAGAGGCGTAGTGTTTTCATTATGATTAAGTTGGGCTCAATATTGTCATGTTCGAGCTCTTTAAGGTTGACGATTTTCTCTACACTTCTTTGTTTCCCAATCATTACAGCGGGGCCGCTAAACACCTTTTTAAGAAGCTCTGTTTGACTGTGGGTTCCAGTTTTGTCCAATATGACTTTCATTTGTGTACGTACAGTATGCTTGCTGACGCCTAGCTCTATGGCAGCATCGCTTAAACTATGGCATCCATCAACCAATAATGATTTAAGTAGTCGAGCTTCCGCCTGCGTTAAGGCGTAAGCCTTAGCCAATGTGTTTACAGATATGGTCTGACGAATGGTGGAGCTAGAAATGAATATGGCAATCAACGGCTCATCGGCACGAATTTTCGTTGCGGAGGAGGGGGTGACCCAGATGGAGTATGGTTCACCTTTTTGTGAGGTTAATAATAGTGACTGCTGAGGTATAGTATCTTTTGGTGATTGATTCATCGCAAGTTGATCGATAATTTCATTCAGCCGCGCTGTATCTTTTTGAGTCCGAGCTTCTAAAACACCATCGCGCACCACGAGTGCATTGCCCAATTTTATAACCGTACGAGCATGATGGTTCATAGCTACGGGATTTTTTTCAGTGTTAATCAGAATCACACCAATAGGAAGTCGGTCAAGAATACCAGAAACAGCATTGAGCTCAGAGTTCAATCGAAAAATTTTGTTATTTAAACTTAGGGCACGTTTAAAATGTTCTCTAAGAAGTGAGATTTGCGGTTGTTCATCTGTGAGAACATAAACGCCACCGTTTTTGGTTAATGTTGCATCAGTCTCCAATAACGTATCTAAATTAGAAAGTAATTCGGGCCAAAGTTCTGGGTTGTTGGCAGAGTCATAAATTAAACCGATGAGTGCAGAAAACTTAGATTGTTCCTCTTCTTGATCATCCATCTCTTTCTCCGTTTTAGTATATTATTCTCCTTATGATAAATCAATGTAGCAGAAACCGTCTTGTAAAAAAAGCTGTTTTTGCCTATGCCACTACAATGCTAGCCGCTATGTATCAGCATAGGCAAAGACGTAGCTTACGTAAAATAGTGTTTAGTTTCTCTAAATCTGAGATTTTAGCGTTAGAAGCAAGAGGTTTGAGGGGGATATGATATTTTCGCCATTTTTAGTGATGTGGCTTAACCTGGGCGTTTTTTTATGAGAAGTAGTCTCATTTTTTAAGGCTGGTGGCCGATTGGTCAGCAGCCTTATTTTGAAGTGCAGACACGGGGGATGTTTTGGATTGTTGGGTGTTATTCTTTTACCATCTTCACGGTTCCGTTGTGAATCATATCTTGCAGTTGGCTGAGTAGTGCGCGTTCTTGTTTGTCGATAATGCCGTCTTCTTCGGCTATAGCCATGATTTGTTCGCGCTCTTGTGGGGTGATTTTTTCATCATGAATGGCTGTATTTATCATTTCATTTAATTTTCCTGCTGATTTACTGGTTAATGGCATTTTCCTCTCCTTGTTGTTGAAAAACATATAAAACGTATTTATGGAGTGGAAAGCAGGTTTTATGCCATGTGGTTAAACATGTTGATGAAGTGAAAAAGTGTGGAACCCTGTTGAACAGACGTCAAAATGATTGGCGTCTGTTTGTGTTGTCAGGGTTTTGATTTGTGGCTTATTTAAAAATATTTTTGAAAAAGGCTTGCATCTGCAACCATGAGTCTTGATCGGCAGCTTGGTTGTAAGCCAAGGGGATACCAAACTTTTCACCCAATGCGGTGGCTTCAGGGTTGGTGAAGGCATGTTTTGCATCAGGGTAACTTTTCAGCGTATAGGTGACATCGGCATCTTTCATTTCTTTTTCAAAAGCTTGGACTTGCGCTTGGGGAACAAATGGATCTGCGGCACCTGTAAGTACCAAAATGTCAGTTTTGATTTGACCTTTTTTAACAGGATTTTCAGTGCCTAAGCTACCGTGAAATACCACAATACCATTCATGGCTATGCCTGCTCTTGCCATATTCAACACAATGCCACCACCCATGCAATAACCAATGGCTGCAATTTTAGTGTTATCTACACTTGGTTGAGCCAATAGGATATCTAAGGCCGTTTGAAAACGTTGTTTCATGGTGGCTGGATCTTGCATCACTGCCATCATAAATTTCTTTGCATCTTCGGGGTGGTTGGCTTGTTTGCCTGTGCCATACATATCCAAGGCAAAAGCTGTATAACCAAGGGCTGCTAGCATTTCAGCACGTTTACGGGCATACGCAGTGTGTCCCCACCATTCGTGTACAACAAGAATACCCGGGCGCTTGCCTTTAATCGCATCATCAAAAGCTAAATACCCTGTGAACTCCACACCTTGAACATGGTAAACAATTTCTTTGGTTTGAATTTGAGCGAAAGCTGTTTGGCTTATCAATATGAGCAATAGACTTATCAATAATTTTTGCATGGAAGACACCTCGAGGTTAATATAAATTACGAGGCGAAGATTAGCTTGATTTAGAGATGAACACGATGTTTAAAGTGTTAAGAAATATTTAGGCTAGGTATGGGATGTCTTTTTTTCTAGCTCTGTCATTACAATAGTATCTCTGAGGAAAGCAGCGCTGTCTTCAGGGATGGCGCTGTTGATATACATGCCAGAGCCCAGCTCAAAGCCTGCTGGGCGGCTTAAGCGGGGTACAATGCTGATATACCAGTGAAAAAATTCAGAATTGCATGCGCGCGGAGATTCGGATCGAATGACAAAATTGTAGCTTGGATTGTTTAAACCGACATGGAGTTTTTCTAAAATGTTTTTTAAATGCAGTGCAAGTTCTTCTGCCTCTGTATCCGTGATATCGCCAAAACTGGCGGTGTGTCGTTTTGGAAAAATCCAAGTGTGGAAGGGTGAGAGGGAAGCATAGGGGATGAAGGTTAAAAAATGTGTGGTATCGAGAACAACTCTTAGGCCATCGACGAATTCATCCGTCAGCGTGGCACACATTAAACACTGGCCTGTTTCATCAAAATAACTTCTTCCTGCATCAATTCTATCTCTGATTTGTATGGGTGTGATGGGGGTGCCAATGATTTGTGAATGGGGATGTTGCAGTGAAGTGCCAGCATCTTCACCATGGTTTTTGAAGATGGTGACATGTTCGATAGCAGGGTCTTGGTGCATGCTTAAGAAACGTGCTTTATAAATATGGATAAGCTGAGTAATCGCTTCAAGTGATTGATGGGCGATATATTCATTATGCCTTGCAGACTCAATCACCACCTCATGCTGACCATAACCGGCCACACTATGATAACGCCCTTCATTTGTTCGCTGTGGGACAGTATTGGTGGAAAGGGAAGAAAACTTATTGGGCACCACCCGAACCTGCCAAGCTTGATTTTGGGGAAAACGTAAAATTTCATCGGGTGTTTGTTCTTCGTGTCCAGGGCAAAACGGACAATCTGCGACATAGGGTTCAGGCAGTTGCGCTGTGATTTCATGATGGAATTCATGAGGGCGCTTTGCCCTTTCAGTAGCAATGACCACCCATTCGCGGGTGATGAGATTTAAGCGCAGTTCAGACATGGTTGGAAGTATGCCTTGATTGTGCGTATGTATTCAAGCAAGAGCTGCTGCGCTACACATGGCTTGGGTGAGTTTGGCCACGTCTTGTTTGTCTAAAATAAAAGGCGGCATGGTGTAGAGAAGTTTACCAAAAGGACGCAACCAAATGCCTTGTTCAAGCAGAAAGCTTTGTATTTTGTCCATATTAATATTTTCTTTCATTTCAATGACACCAATGGCTCCTAATACCCGCACATCGGCCACCTGGGGTAGTTGTTTGGCGGGGGCTAAACCTTGGTTGAGTTGCTGTGCAATGGTTTGCACGCGTTGTTGCCATGGGGAGCTGAGCAATAAATCAATGCTTGCTTTGGCCACTGCACAAGCAAGTGGGTTGGCCATGAATGTTGGCCCGTGCATCAAAACATTACCCTTTTGCTGGTGTATACCGTGGCTTATTTGGCTGCTGCAAAGTGTGGCAGCAAGCGTCATATAACCACCGGTGAGGGCTTTGCCTATACACATGATATCTGGTGATATATTGGCATGGTTGCAAGCAAAGAGCTCCCCTGTGCGGCCAAAACCTGTAGCGATTTCATCGGCAATCAACAACACATCAAATTCATCACAAAGTGCACGCATTTCAGACAGCAATGTTTTGTTATAAAAAGACATGCCGCCTGCACCTTGCACAATAGGTTCGATAATCAGAGCAGCGATCTCGTGGTGATGTTTTTCAAGTTGTTTTTTAATGCTTTTGGCATCGACATCAGTAAAGTGATGTTTGGGCATGGTTTCAGCAAAAAGATGGTGCATGCTGGATTCAGGATCGCACACACTCATGGCTGCTAAAGTATCGCCATGGTAGGCATGACGAAGGCTTAAAAACTTTGTTTTTTTAGGCTGCTTGATGCCGCGCCAATATTGTATAGCCATTTTTAATGCAACTTCTACAGCCACAGAACCTGAATCGGCGAAGAATACATGTTGTAAGGGTTGTGGGGTGATGTGCACAAGTGTTTTTGCCAAATCAATGGCTGGCTGATGGGTGAGGCCACCAAACATCACATGTGCCATGCTTTTGAGCTGGGTTTCAACGGCGAGATTAAGCTCAGGCACATTATAACCATGGATTGCACACCACCATGATGACATACCATCCATCACTTCTTTACCATTTTCTAGCGTGAGGTAAATGCCTTCGGCAGATAACACTTGGTAAACACGGCTTTGACTCGGCATGGCAGCATAGGGATGCCAAAGGTGCTCTTGCTCCCATTGCTGCTGCTTTGTTGGCGTGTTCATAAAAAAAGTTTTAATGCCTCGTTGTTGCTCTCATCGACATAAGTATAATTTACATCGGTGAGAAAATGTTGAAAATCATTCAAGTCTTTATCAGGCACTTCAAGCCCAACCAAAACACGACCAAATGCCGCACCGTGATTGCGATAATGAAACAAAGAAATATTCCAGCGCCCTGCGAGTTTGGTTAAAAAATCCAGCAGCGCGCGTGGCCGTTCTGGAAATTCAAAACGATACAAGTGTTCATGTTGTACATCGATACTTTTACCACCAACAAGATGTCTAAGGTGCAGCTTGGCTGCTTCATTATCCATCAAACGTGTAATTTTATAGCCATGTTCTTGTAAGGCATCAGTGATTTCATCTGCTTGTGAACCATGACGAATAGCAACGCCCACATAAACATAAGCTTGCTTGCGGCTGGACATGCGATAGTTGAATTCGGTGATGTTATAACCACTGAGATGGTTGCAAAAGGTCAGGAATGAACCTGCTTGTTCAGGAATTTGCACGGCAAAGACAGCTTCGCGGCGTTCACCAAGCTCTGCGCGCTCTGAAACATGACGCAGGCGATCAAAGTTCATGTTTGCGCCACTATTGATTGCCGCCAACACTTTGCCATGCACTCGTTCGCGTTTTACATATTTCTTTAATGCCGCTAAGGCAAGTGCGCCAGCAGGCTCAACAATAGAGCGCATTTCATCATAGATATCTTTGATGGCAGCGCAGGTTTCATCGGTATCTACCAGCATCACTTCGTCCACATATTGCCTGCACATTTCAAAAGTGATTTCGCCCACTTGTTTGACGGCAACACCATCGGCAAAAATGCCAACATGATCCAAAACAATACGTTTGTCGGCCTTTAATGATTCAAACATGGCAGCCGAATCAACTGGTTCAACACCAATGATTTTGGTGTTGGGCGACATGGCTTTGAGATAAACAGACACACCAGATATCAAACCACCACCACCAATAGGTACAAACACAACATCCAAATCTTTACCCTTAGCTTGACGCAGCATTTCTTCGCCAACCGTGCCTTGGCCAGCAATCACCAAGGCATTATCGTAAGGATGAATAAAGGTGTAGCCATTTTTAGCGCATAATATTTCAGCATGTGCCAGTGCATCGGAATAGGAATCACCAATCAGCACTACATGACCACCCAAAGCTCTCACAGCACTCACTTTGATTTCTGGGGTGGTTTCAGGCATCACAATTGTTGCCACAATACCAAGTTTGGCTGCTGCCATTGCCACACCTTGAGCATGGTTGCCTGCTGAGGCGCAAATTACGCCGCTGGCACGTTCTTTTTCGCTTAAATGGGCTATTTTATTGTATGCACCACGTATTTTAAAGGAGAATACAGGTTGTAAATCTTCACGCTTGAACAATACCTCGTTGTTGAGGCGTGCGGATAATTTTGGCGCAAGGGTTAAGGGTGTTTCTTTTGCAATGTCGTACACCCGTGCATGTTCAATAGCGTGAATATAATCAAATGACATAAAATACCTTTTTAGTGTGCTGAGTGTTCTTGCCATTGTTGTTTTAGCCAAGAGATGAACCAACTACAAACAAACAAAACACACAGCATCAAAATAATAGCCGCACCCGATGGCCAATCATATTGGTATGACCACATCAAACCACCCAAGGTGCCAAGCAATGAGAAAGCTAAGCTAAGTGCCCAAAGGCTAAACATAGAACGGCCCCAAAACCAAGCACAAGCACCAGGTAGCACCAACAAACCCGTGGTTAACACGATGCCAGCTAGCTTGACGCACATCACAACGGTTAAACCAATCACACCGTATAAAATGAGCCTTAAGCGTGATGTGGCAATGCCAGAGGCCTTGGCTGTAACCATGTCAAAAGACATGCTCCACCAACTTTTTGCCCAAACTACCAAGCTTAATAACACCAACAAACTGCCCCATGTGATCCATTGGCTGTCTTGTTCGGATACCGTTAAAATATTGCCAAACAACAAACCGAACAAATCAACTTCATAACTGTTGGCATTGGAAATGAGAATGACACCCAAAGCCATGCTGCCTGCAAAAAGTAAACCTGTGCCTGCATCTTCATTGATGCCTTGGCGATTGGGCATCATGGCAAGAGCCAAAGCCACAAGGATGGCGGTGAGTGCGGCAGTGGGTAATAAAGGCAAACTAAAAGTTACAGCTAATCCCAATCCTGCAAGTGATGCGTGGGAGACACCAACAGTTAAAAAGGATAAACGGTGTGCCAATACCATCATCGACATGGAAGATGTGATGACGGCGATAAGCAAAGCAGGGAAAAGTGCACCCAGCATCACAGGGCTTGAAAAGAAAGCGCTTAGAAAATCAAGCATGATGTTGATCCTCAGGGTGTTGTTTGGGTGTAGGTGCACAACCAATGCAGCTGGCATCATGGGCAACGATATTGACATGGTCACCATACATTTCACGCCAGACATGATCAGGAATAGTATCACCACGCTTGGCATGGTAATGGATGTTTTTATTCAAACATGCCACTGAATCGACATAAGAGGTAATAGCTGTAATGTCATGTTCAACCATGAGCACAGTCATGCCTTGTTCATCACAAAGCTTGCGTAGAAGTTGATACAGTTTTTCTTGATGGCGGCTATCTAAGGCAGCAGAAGGTTCATCCAACAACAAAAGTTTAGGTTTGCGCACCAGCGCTCTGGCAAGGCGAATACGTTGCTGTTGACCGCCTGAGAGCTGGCGAAAGTCGGTGTTTTTGTGGGCCGTCATTTCAACCAAATCAAGCGCATCTTCAATCAGCGCCTGCTCTTTTTGTCGGTTGCGAAATAAACCATGCAAGAGAGAGGTGTTAAAGCTGCTTAAACCCATAGCCACAACATCATAAGAGCGCAGTGGGATATTTGTTTGTGTGCCATGTGATTGGTGCAAATAACCCAAATCACGTTGCAATTTGCGGCGGGTGCTGTGATTTAAACACAAGCCAAACAAATCAATGTGCCCTGCATCGGGATTACGTAAACCTGCAATGATGCTGAGTAGGGTGCTTTTACCT
>JAJFLD010000007.1 GCA_021772875.1 Ghiorsea sp.
GCCCGCATTGGTATAACCCACCAAAGCTACAGTTAACACATCGCGTCGTTTTCGCCCTTCGCGTTGGGTCGAGCGCATTTGCCTGACTTTAGCTAAATCCTCTTCCACCGATTTGATTTTGTCGCGAATCATACGTCTATCCAATTCAAGCTGGCGCTCACCTGGGCCACCTAAGAAACCATGGCCACCACGTTGCCGCTCAAGATGCGTCCAGCTTTTTACCAAACGACTGATTTGATAGTTGAGGCTTGCCAGCTCCACCTGCATCACCCCTTCTCGGGTTTTTGCGCGCGCACCAAAAATTTCAAGAATCAAACCCGTGCGATCGACCACCTTAGCATCAAAAGCTTTCTCTAAATTGCGCTGTTGAATAGGCGAAAGCTGAAAATCAACAAACACCACTGATGCTTCGTGTTTTTTGACAAGACCAGCAATATCTTCAGCTTGGCCTGAGCCAATCAATGTTGCAGGCACAACCCTGCGCACTTTCACCACATGCGATTCTTCCAAAACACAACCACAAGATAAAACCAATCGCTCAAACTCTTCTTGGCGCGAAGCACTTGCCACCTCACCCCAACGGCGCTCTACCAAACGCGGATGAACAGCCAATACTGATGCCTGCTCAATTTTTGTTTCTATCATTTCATCCATTAAATACCCACAAAATTATTCCTGCTATTGACAACATTATATTTACCGCTAGTTTTCCAAACTCATGCAACGCCTTACTGCTATCATCACACTCACGGCTTTTTTATTGGTCATCACCATGCCTATGCTGCCTGTTACACCCGCTTGCGCCCATGCTGCCATGGCAGCGCATGCCAATGATGATACATGCGCGATGGCTTGTCATGATGAAAGCCCAGAAATCATGCCTGATGACATGAATATGTCTGATTTGAATATGGACACCACAAGCCCAAAACAAACACAAGCGCTTACCAAACAAGATAGCGTTGCAGAGAAAACACCTTATTGTCGCATTGAATGCGGCTGCGGCTGCAACAACAAACCCGATACATTCCCACTCACTTTAAGCCCCCATTTACCAAGCAACACTTTGATTGCTACCAAAAACCTGCCTAGCGAACAGGCATTAAGCAAAGTTTCTATTAGCATCACTCGCCTCACCCCACCTGAATCACCCCCTCCTCGAACAAACTGATATTCCTATCAAGTAACACCACAACGCATGCTTAAACATGCGTCAAACCGTTATGGCTTAAACCATAACGCATCAAGGATATCGGAGATTGATATGAGTTTTAGAAATTTAGCCATCATTGCAATGGTGGTGATGACCACAACCAGCTTCACCACAAAAACATTTGCCAGCGAGTGTGGGCTTTCATGCTGCATCGCCACAGGCATAGACGGTGTAGGTTCAAACACAGGATTAAGTGTTTCGCTACAATTTGACAGCATGCTGATGCAAACAAACAAACGTGGTACAACGGCCATCAGCCCAAATCAAATTATCAGTGAAAACTTAGCAACACGCCCTGCGATGTCGATGTTTGCTGCATCAAAGAAAATGGTGATGCAAAAAATTGCTGCCAACTTTTCTTATCGCCTTGATGAGGATAATGCTTTTGTTTTTACTGCCCCCTACATCATCAATGATATGGATATCACTATGGGCATGAAAACCATGGCTGGCATCAACTACTCAGATATCATCATGCCTACTGTGCAAGGATTGGGTGATGTTTCCCTACTTTATTTGTATGACATTTATAAAGATAACTACTTGCGCACGCGGCAACGTGTTTCTGTTGGTTTAGGCCTGAAAGCGCCCACAGGTGTTGCCGATGCCAGAAACAGTCAAGGTGATCTCATGCACATGCTGATGCAAACAGGCACCAACACTTGGGATGGCTTGTTCACCATCAAAGGCACGCTGGGTTTAGGTGAGCATGATGATGGTGGTGCGCTATGGGTGTTTTCTCCTTCTTTATTTTATCAAGTCAATTCAAGAAACAATCTTGGTTATAAAGTGGGCAATCGTTTGAATTATGATGTCTCTACACGCTACCGTTTGACATCAAAGCTTAACCTTAAACTTGATGTGAATGGTATCAAATCACAACACGACAGCACAAATGGCAGCATAGACACGGCTTCTGGCAAAGTGGCGTATCAAAATGTATCTGGCACTACTTTTAATAATGTGGCCAACACAGGCATTCATTCCATCTTTATCTCGCCTGGTTTTCAATGGTTGTGGGGTGATGGTTATAACATAAGTGGTGAATACCGCACGCCTGTTCGCCAAAAAACAAACGGCATACAACAAGTCACCGACCATTGGTTCTTTTTGCGCATGAGCAAAAGCTTCTGATGTTCGTTTGATTAAAATAACAGGGCAGCACATGCTGCTCTGTTTTAAATCGTCATGTTTGCATAAACCAGCTAACATGCGCCCTCACCTGTGAGGATTTTATGAAGTTTGAGCAATACCACATCTCTGAAGACATCAAAAACAACCTAGACAAGCTTGGTTTTAAGCGGCCAACGGATATTCAGTTTAAAAGCATCCCATCGATTATGGCTGGTGAAGATGTGCTTGCGATTGCCCAAACAGGCACAGGCAAAACAGCAGCATTTGCCATTCCTGTGATTGATAAAATTCATAAATTTAAAAGCAGCAAACGCTCATACGGCATCAAATGTATTGTGATGGCGCCGACACGCGAGTTGGCACAACAAATCGGCGAAGTATTTACCAAGCTATCCCGACATACCCGTGTCAAAACATTCGCACTTTTTGGTGGGGTTGAACAAGAACAACAAATCGTCAAGCTGCAAGATGGCATTGATATCTTGATTACTACACCTGGGCGCATGTTTGATTTGATCAATCAGAATGTGATTCGGCTTGAAGGTGTAAGCACGCTCGTACTTGATGAAGCCGACCACATGCTTGATTTAGGCTTCATTGAAGACATCAAATACATCAAAAAAATGCTGCACAACAAACACCAAACCCTCTTTTTCTCCGCCACCATTAATGATGAAATCAAAAAATTAGCGTATTCGCAAGTCAAAAGTGAAGCCATTCGTATTCAGGTCTCGCCTAAGGATAAAGTCTCTAAAAATATCACCCATTTTGTGATGTTTGTTGAAATGGATGATAAACGTTTCTTTCTTGAGCGTTTTATCCATGAAAACCCAGAGAGTCGCATTATTGTTTTTGTGCGCACTCGCGTGCGTGCTGAGCGTGTTGCCAAAGCCATGGCCCGCGTTGATATATCAAGTGTCACCATTCATGGTGATAAAGATCAAGATGAACGCTCAGATGTGATGCGGGCGTTTAAACAAGGCAATGGCAAACTTCTCATTGCCACTGATGTCAGTGCGCGCGGCATTGATATTGCAGACATTGATTTTGTGATTAACTATGACTTGCCCGAACGCAGTGAAAACTATGTACACCGCGTAGGGCGCACAGGGCGCGGCATCAAAAAAGGTATTGCTATTTCATTTTGCAGCCAAGAAGAAAAAGAGCTATTGGAATCCATCCAAACCTTCCTCAATAAACCCATCGATGTACTTAAAGTCAGTAAACATGATTACACCCAAACACGCACCACACCTGATGAACCCACTAACCTTCGTGCCATCATCAATGAAGACGTTGCGCCGAAGAAACGCAAAAAAATAAAAGCCTCAAAAAAGAAGAAATAAACCTAAAGTCTGCTGTCTAAACGGCGATAGTATTTCCTGAACGGAACTGTTCTTATCGTTCAGGAGATTATAAAATGGCAATGACCCTTCGTCCTGCGGACGGCTTAGTTTCTCGACTATTGCAGCAGCAAACGCGTAGCCACCCTGTGGCTGCACAAAACACATCTGCCAAGGAACCCATTTCTGATCACGTTCAAATCTCCAACCAAGCGCGTCAACAACAACCCCAAAATGGCAACAACAAACAACAAGATTTAGAATCACAGTTGTTACGTTTATATGCCCATCATAATAAGGGTGACACAAAACTTTGAGCAATCAGCCACGCTTACTCATTGCCGAAGATGATGAAGCTCTTGGCGCAATCCTCGAAGAATATTTAACCGATTCTGGTTATCACGTCACGCTTGTCCAACGCGGCGATGATGCCCTCCATTTACTTAAAAAAAATCACTTTGACATAATTTTGACAGACATTGTCATGCCTGGCGCTGATGGTTTAAGCGTATTAAACGCCAGTTGCGGTGATGCAACACGCACACTTGTTTTACTGATGACGGGTTATTCTGGCATCGAAGATGCTATGCATGCAGTAGAACAAGGAGCATATGATTTTGTTAGTAAACCCTTCCAACTGCCAGAGATTCGCGTTCGCATTGATAATGCTGCCCGTTACCAATCTCTTTTACGCCTGTGTAAACACCATGAAACCTACAAAAACCTTGAGGTGCCTGAAGGTTTCATTTCCTACGACTTGGCTTCAAATACCACCCATACGAGTGCTGGTATCAAAGCCTATGGGATTATAAAGGTATAATTTATGCTTAATATTCTTGTTGTTGAAGATCAACCCGCAGTTCGTGAAATTATTTCCGAAGTTGTCACAAGCTTAAACCTGCCTTTGCATATTGGCGAAGCTATCAATATCAAAGAAGCCAAGATAAAATTACATGAACAACATTGGGATGTTTTGGTGACCGATTTAAGCTTAGGTGATGGCAATTCACTTGATTTATTAGAAGAGCTGAAAAATACCGGTATGCCTACGCCTCCTGTCATTTTAGTCAGTGGTTTTCTTTCTGCATCGCATATGCGCCAAGCCAATGCGCTGAATATCGAACATGTGCTTGCCAAACCTTTTGACCCCGATGTTCTTCTTGATTTGATAAGAAGCACGCTCAATTTAGGCAAAAGAAACCCTCACGATCAGAGCTCGAGTCATAATACAAATCGTTTACTTCCTGAAGTGTTCGAAATGGATAGAAAACTAGGTCTTTTGTTTCGCATGTTTGATGAAATGCCTAAAAATATTGATGTGACAAGTGTTTGCAAAAGCGCATTAAACCTAGCCATGGACATGGTGCATGCACAAGGCGGCTATATTGCACTTTTTGAGCGGCATAAAGAACAACTTGTTCGTATTGCAAGTGAAGGCATCAATGATACTTCAGCAAAAAATACCTGCCCATTACAAAGTACACCTTTTAGCCCACTCATTTATGAGGCAGAAGAATATATAGAAACATCGCAAGATGTAACACATGTACAACCATGCTGGCCCAATATTGAAGTCAATGCATACATCGGCATACCCATCTATTTGCAAGGCATACCTATGGGGGTGCTTTGTTTGGTCAATCGCCTTGATCATAAACCGGTTTTGGGTGAAAACCGTCATATGCTTGGTTTATTGGTCAAAAAACTAGACACCTTGCTTGATAATCGGGCTGTACATGCTGCCCTTGCCGATAGCATGAATGAAACATTGATTGCACTTGTACGCTCGCTTGAAGCACGTGATAGGTATACCAAAGATCATTCTTCACGGGTTAGCCACTTATCTGTTCTTTTTGCTGAAAAACTAGGCTTAGATGATGAAATCATTCAATTGATTCGCACAGGCGGCTTGCTGCATGATATTGGTAAAGTTGGTATCCCCGATTCAGTTTTACTCAAACCTGGTCGTTATACCGACCAAGAATATGCCATCATGAAAGCACATCCTGCCATTGGCGACTCCATACTTATCAATATGGATACCCTCGCACGCGAACGATTGATGGTTCGCCACCATCATGAGCGATGGGATGGTAAAGGTTACCCTGATAAAATTGGTGGTACAGAAATACCTTTTGAAGCACGCATTGTATGTGTCGCCGATGCCATAGATGCCATGACCACACATAGGGTTTACCGCCAAGCCAAACCACTATCTTTTTGTGCTGAACAATTGGCATATGCTTCTGGAACCCAATTTGACCCACAAATTGTTGCCGTTGCACTCGATGCAATCAAACAAGGTGAAATCACAACACAAGCAAAATGTGATGATTATGATGAAGGTGTATTACCCATCCAAGCATCATTAACAAAGACCTTAAGAGAAAAACCACCCATAAAAAATGCAGGAGTTGCCTAATGCCTGATCAAAATCGCAGACAAGACTTTCGTATTGATGATGTTTTAGCCATGCACGACCAACCGATATCCAGAGAAGAGTTTGAGACACAAAGAAAACAACCTGGTATCCAATCTCGGCAAAATGCCATGCTTCAGAATATGGTTGGCAAAGATATTTTCAGCAACGATCTTAAAGATGTGCTCAACCTTGAGCTTGCCAAAGCTATTGAAATACTCGATGCCAAACTTAATTATCTGATTGGTGTAAACATGCTCAATGATGCTAGTCGCAGTGCACTCAAAGAACGTCCTATTAATTTAAGCGTGACAGGTGCCAGTTTCTTCAGTGAAATACCTTACCGCAAAGGCGATTTCACACAGCTTCGTATCATGCTACCTTCATTTCCACCTTCCATTTTAGAACTTATTGGCACCATCACTTGGGTAAAACAAAAGCCTGACAAAACACAACATATCGGCATTCAATTCAATTTCCGTTCCGATGATGAAGAAAATAGTATTGTCAAATATGTCTTCCAGAGGCACAGAGAACATATACGCTTACAGGCCAAGAAAGAAAATGATACTTAACCTATCTTCTGAATAATGGCTTCTAAGGCTGCAACCATCTGTTCACCAGTCTTCAACATCAATGCTTCAGATTCTGCTTCAACCATTACTCTTAACTTTGGCTCAGTGCCTGATGCTCGCACATTAACCCGCCCTGTATCACCAAGCTCTAGTTCTGCAGCTTGAATAAGCTTTTGAACGTCTGGGCGCGACAACATATCCAATCGTTTTTCCATGACAATATTCCACAGCTTTTGAGGGAAAAGATTCATATCTGAGGCAAGATCAGACAAAGGTTTTGCTGTTTCTTGCATGGCACATAACAACTGCAACGCTGTCATCAGACCATCACCTGTTGTATTATGTTCCAATAAAATCATATGGCCAGATTGTTCCCCGCCCAAGTTGCAGCCATGCTTACGCATCATTTCTAACACATAACGATCCCCAACATCAGCACGCAACATATCAATGCCACGCTGTTTGAGAAAACGTGCTAACCCCATATTACTCATCAAAGTAGTGACAACTGCGCTGCCTTGTAACTTACCTTGCTGCAACAAATGCTCGGCTAAAATCGCAATCACCTTATCCCCATCAACGATGGTACCTTTGGCATCACAGGCAATCAAACGATCGGCATCACCATCCAACGCAAAACCAATATCAGCACCAACTTCAACCACTTTTTTACACATGGTTTCAGGATAAGTTGAACCACATGCTTGATTGATATTATAACCTGTAGGTTTATCAAATAATGAAATCACTTCGCAACCAAGCTCTTCTAATAAACGGGGTGCAACTTGATAAGCTGCGCCATTGGCACTATCCACTACGACTTTCATGCTTTCAAAACGTACATCTCTGGGTAAGGTTGATTTGAGGAACTCAATATACCGACCACGAGCATCCTCAACACGTTCGGCTTTACCAATATCTAATGCTGGCGGTAGTGGTGGTAAATCATCAAGAGCTGCCTCAATGGCAAACTCAACCTCATCGGCAAGTTTATAACCATCAGCACCAAAAAATTTAATTCCATTATCACCAGCAGGATTATGAGAAGCTGACAACACTACACCTGCATCCGCACGCAAACTCCGTGTTAGATAAGCCACTGCTGGTGTTGGCACAGGCCCAACCAATAATACATTCATGCCTTGTGCTGTTAAACCAGCACACAAAGCAGACTCAATCATGTAACCAGAAAGCCTAGTATCTTTACCAATCAAAACATGGGGTTTATGACTTAAATGTTTGGTTAATACATAACCTGCTGCTCGCCCAAGCTTTAAAGCAAATTCAGCAGTCATAGGATCGGTATTCACAACGCCTCGCACACCATCTGTACCAAAATAACGCCGCATTATAAATCTCCCTTCATCTTCTCAGGTGTTTGACTACTACTGTATACTTCAACTGGCACAGCTATTGGTGCCTCAATCACATCATTTTTCCCTTCTAAATCAGCTGATATTTCATCAATCAATAAAGGTTCCACAGGTACTTCTAAGGTTTCTGACCATGTCAGCTCACCTCGCACGCGAATCGTTAAATCTTTTTTCAATAGATGTATGCCTTTACCACTTAAGGGTACAATGGTTGTTTTCACGTCAAATAAACCTTGCTTCAAATCCAAACGCAATGCCGCAGTTTCAATCTTATTTAAGGTGCTCAACCAAACTTCTGGCCCAGAAAGCTCAACCACAGAAGGAGTAATTTCCACATGACTCACTTGCCAGCCCTGTGGCATATCAAAAATAGGTGTAATCTCTAAGGTGCGTTTAACAATATGATCAACTTGTAATTGTACACTATCGGGCTGGATTTTTTCCACTCTCAAACCAACGGGCAAGTCGATGGCCTCAATATCCAAGGCCTTATCCACCACACCCGGCATGGTGAGAGCTGAAGCATCCACAGACACAAATAGATTTTTAGGTTCTAGGCCATTCAATTGCGCTTGCAATCCAGAAACCGTAATGCTCACCTGATCGGGTAAATCATTGACAATCACCATATCCGTTGGCACATCTCTCACCTGCAAAGGTACATCCATACGCAAAGAACCCATGCCTTGTCCATGCACCTGAACCCAAAGTACGATGGCAATGAGGATAGACCAAAATGGCAGACCAAACCAACGAAACAACGCCATTATTACAGCCCCCCACCCGATCTCATACTTGTCAAACGCAACTCAAGCTCTGCTGCCAAAGCATTGCCATGCAAAGCCACACTCATTTCACCATTTTCCACCAAATGAATATCACCACGCTCTTCAGAAACCACCAACACCAAAGCATCGTTTTCTTCAGTCAACCCAATGGCGGCTCTGTGCCGTGTACCAAAGGCACCATGTACATATTTGGATTTGGCCAGCGGCAACAAAACACGTGCTGCACGCACCTCTGGTAAATCTTGCCCATCCAAAGCAATCACCAAAGCACCATCATGCAATGGCGTTTCAGGACAAAACAAGGCTACAATCAGCTCTGCCTCAACATTTGCATGAATCACAACGCCACTTTCATCCAAATGTTTTAATCCTGTTTCACGCTCAAAAACAATCAGCGCACCCCATCGTTTTTCAACCAACTGGCTTGTGACCTCAACAATAGATGCAATCAATTGTTGTTGCGGAGCCAGCGAAGAGGATAGTGGGTTCACAGCCACACGCATCAGACCTTTGCGAATTTCGGCTTGAAACAATACCACCAAAATAACAATGAACACCGCGAAAAACTGGTTGAAAATCCACTCTACGGTGAGCAGACCAAAGGTTCGGGCAACTTCATACAAAATCAGCATAATCGCCAAGCCGATTAACATTTGCTCTGCATGTGTGCCACGAATCAAGCGTAAGACATAATAAATCACTAATGCCACAAGGCCAATGTCTAAGACATCCATAAAACTTAACTGAATGCTATCAATTAACATGCTGCTACCTGCCCATAATGATCACGTTTATAATCTCTCAGACATGAAGCCACCAACACTGCCTTAGACTGGGTTTCACAATCGTGAACACGCACCATGTCAGCACCAGAAAATATGCCCAAGGCAGAAGCTACAGCCGTCTCGATTTCGCGTTGCTGCACATCCGAGCCAGTCATCAAACCCAAAAAGGTTTTTCGTGAAACACCCAGCAAAACAGGCAACCCAAATTTTTCTTTGATAAAGTTGAGGTTTGCAATCAATGTTAAATTATCTTCAAGCCGTTTACCAAAACCTATGCCTGGATCCAAAAGAATAGATGAGGTTTGAATGCCTGCAGCAA
This sequence comes from Ghiorsea sp., assembly GCA_021772875.1. Lineage (GTDB taxonomy): Bacteria > Pseudomonadota > Zetaproteobacteria > Mariprofundales > Mariprofundaceae > Ghiorsea. The sequence continues at coordinate 9,950 of JAJFLD010000007.1, forward strand.
GACAGGCAGCAATACGTTGTTCAAAAAAAGTTATCACTTCCGCTATAATATCTTGGTACTCAGGATTGTTTTGCATATTCTGAGGGTTGCCTTTCATGTGCATAAGACACACATCAACCCCTGATGATGCAACCACTTCCAAGCTCGCAGCATCAAAACACAAGGCACTCACATCATTGACCAAGCTGACACCTGCAGCAATGGCTTCTGCCATCACTTGCGCTTTCATGGTATCTATAGAAACACAAACACCCTCATTCACCAAGGCTTGTACGATGGGCATCACCCTGCTTAATTCTTCATCCACTGATACGGGTGTGGCGTTAGGTCTGGTTGATTCTCCACCAACATCAATGATATTGGCACCTTGCGCAACCATTGTTCTAGCCCTGAGCAGCAAGGATTCTACATCACAATCTTTTGTTCCATCGGAGAATGAGTCTGGTGTGCAATTAAGCACACCCATGATCCATGCTGGTTTATGGCGTTGGCGTATCCAACGTGACTCCAAAGTTCAGCTCTCTTGACCAGTACCTTTGTCGGCCACATGTTTGTCATGCGCTTCATCTTCGTCCATGACCACATGTGTATCATCTTTATCGTCTGTGACATCTTCCTTAGAGAAAGTGCCTGAATCATCTTTGCGTGTGATTTTTTCTCCACGCAATAAAAGGCGAACTTCCTTGCCCGATAACGTTTCATACTCTAACAAACCTTGTGCAATGATTTCTAACTCATCACGATGCTCTGTAAGAATAAAACGCGCTTTTTCTTCGGCAATCTCAATAAAGGCACGCACTTCTTCATCAATAATGAGCGATGTTGCATCAGATACATGTTTACTTTGTGTTACCGAACGCCCAAGAAATACTTCTTCTTCATTTTCAGAGAAACGCAATGGGCCTAAACGATCACTAAAACCATATTCTGTTACCATAGCTTTGGCAATTTTTGTGGCCTGTTGAATATCGTGGCCTGCACCGGTAGTAATATTTTCTTTACCAAAGACCAATTCTTCAGCCATTCGGCCACCAAACAAAGAAGCCAAACGTGATTCCAACTCAATACGCGACTGACTCAAACGATCGCGTTCTGGCAAGTTCATGGTTACACCCAAGGCACGTCCACGTGGGATAATAGTTACTTTATGCAATGGGTCATGTTTAGGACTATGGATACCCACCAAAGCATGGCCAGCTTCATGATAAGCTGTAAGTGCTTTTTCTTCATCCGTCATAGCCATAGATCGGCGTTCTGCACCCATCATGACCTTGTCTTTAGATTCTTCAAAATCTTGATTGGTTACTTTATCACGGTTATTACGTGCAGCACTCAGTGCTGCTTCATTGACCAAGTTTGCCAAATCTGCACCTGAAAAACCTGGTGTACCACGTGCCAATGCCTTCACATCCACATCCGAAGACAAAGGTACTTTTTTCATGTGTACTTTTAGAATTTCAACACGACCACCCATATCAGGATTACCCACCACAACTTGCCTATCAAAACGACCAGGACGCAGTAAGGCTGGATCAAGTACGTCTGGGCGGTTGGTTGCAGCCACCAAAATCACACCTTCATTGGCTTCAAAACCATCCATTTCAACCAACATTTGATTCAATGTTTGCTCACGCTCATCGTTGCCGCCACCAACACCAGCACCACGATGCCTACCCATAGCATCAATTTCATCCACAAAAATAATACATGGTGCATGTTTTTTGGCTTGTTCAAACATGTCACGTACACGTGAGGCACCAACACCCACAAACATCTCTACAAAATCAGAACCTGAGATAGAAAAGAATGGCACCTCTGCTTCACCTGCAATAGCACGGCCTAACAATGTTTTACCCGTACCAGGAGGGCCCACCAATAAAATACCTTTCGGAATTTTACCACCCAAACGTGTAAACTTGGTTGGGTCACGTAAAAATTCAATCACTTCGGTAACTTCTTGTTTAGCTTCGTCACAACCGGCAACATCTTCAAAAGTTACACGGTCTTTATGTTCAGTCAGCAATTTGGCTTTGCTTTTGCCAAAACCCATGGCTCCACCTTTACCACCACCTTGCATTTGACGCATAAAGAAAATCCACACACCAATCAACAACAACATAGGGAACCATGAAATAAGGATAGTAATCAACAACGATTCCTCTTGATGGCTCGCTTTGACTTCCACCTTATGATCAATCAAGCGCTGGACCAATGTAGGGTCATTGGGAAGCTCAAGTTTAAAGCTGGTAATATTTCCAGATGCATCACGGAAATGACCAATCGCTTTTTTATCTTGAATCGTCACATCATCCACTAAACCATTATCAACTTTATCAATAAAGGATGTGTAACTCATAGGTTGTGTTTTACCTGCAGGCCCGTTGAACATATTAAATATGCTCATCATCGTCATGCCTATCACAATCCACAACAGTAAATTTTTACTCATGATTACCTCTACTTTTTGCTGAACTAGGGCGCAAACTGGTATTTCCTTGGCAAAGTTGCAAGCTCTTACCTTCTCTATATAAGCAGCAACCTGACAAATTCAACCAGCCATGACCACCATGTTCTTTCCATTGTTCAATCGCCAAGATATGTCTTCTGCCAAACACTCTGCCGTCAGCAAAAAGAAGGCCAACCATATTTTGTAATAAAAATACGCGTATGGGTTTACTTTGCACACACCACAAACTCCAGTTGATATTACAAAACACATCTTCACCCAAGCTGTGTCGCACTATATCCACATGTTGAGCTAATTGTTCGATTTTTTTCTGCACTTGCTCGGCTTGCACTTGCCAGCGTAAAAACAACGCTTGCGCATCATACCCTTTTTCAACCATAACAGGGAAAAGTTTTTGTCTTATTTTATTGCGCCACAAACTGCAATCATCATTGCTCGGATCATCCAACCAGTCAACAGCCTGCGCCTTTAAAAACTGTTCAAGCTGCTGCCGCGACACCTGCAACAAGGGTCGCCAAAGGTGTAACTTGTTATGTCTACGGTATGTTTTTATACCTTGGCAGCCTGACACGCCAGCCCCTTGCAACAAACGCATACACACTGTTTCAGCTTGATCGTTAGCCTGATGTCCTAAAGCCACATGAAAGCACTTTGTTTGCTCTGCTAGCCTTTCAAAAGAAGCATACCTGCCAACCCTTGCTTCTGCCTCAACATTTTGTTTAGGTTTTTCTAAGCGCAAGGCGTAAAATGGTATCTGCCAAACTTGTGCCTGCTGGGCTAACGAAGCACTGATCTTTTGTGAGTTTGCATGCCAACCATGGTCAATATGCCATGCCATAACATCATAACCTTCAGCCTTAAGCAACAAAAGAAGCGCCGTCGAATCTGCCCCTCCCGACCAAGCCACAGCAATTTTTTTTGCCATCGATAAGGAGCTGCCATCTGAAAAAACATACTTGGTTTGTGCTAAGTTCACGTCCAGCGCGGCAAACCTTCATTGTAAATGCGTTTGCCAACAACACTATGGATATCCAACAATTCGTAAACTTCAGTATCCATACCTGCCAAAGAAGGTCGGCCAGCACGAATAAATAAAAACACATGTCCGTCATCGCCTCGGGGACGCACACAAATCACCTTCAAACCACGTGGCGGCAAACGGTATTCACTCAAAACCGCTTGCGCATCTTCGGCAGAAGGGTGAAATTCTTTTACTACCGACTTATTTTGCATAGAGACAACAAACTCACTCACCGCTTGTGAAGTTAAGGCAAAACCATTGTTGTACATCACATATTCAGAATGCCCCGTACCACTTTCGAGCTTATCAACACGTATGCCACCCATGGGTGATTTACGTAACTTTTGATCACGGTATGCAATCAAACGCCCAATGCCTGCATCACGTGTAACCCCTGCATCTGCTTGAGAAACCGACATACTAAAAGCCAAGGTGAAAGCGCCCAAATCTTTATTCTTATGTTTCACAAAGTCCCAATCACCCAATAAGGCAATACACATTGAAACAGCAGGCATAATGCCCGGTTTGTCATCTTCACCCGCATTGACAAACCAAGTTCTCATTTGAGACCTTAAAGCTATGCCTACACTCACAAGCTCTCTAATGCTGCCACGCAACAAACAACCCGAAGCAGAAAATTGATCCAAAAAGACGTGTTCTTGTTTATCAATAAGATTGACCACGCCAGGTAAAAAATATTTCTCCAAAAACACTCTGCGCTCTTTTACCATCAACGTCATACCTGTAAGATAATCAGACCACTCTACGCGCAAACAACCTTGCTTGCTTGCCAATGCCGAATCACTATGCAGTGAGGCTTGCATATTCATTTGAAAATACACAATTTCGCCATCGTCATAAGCCTTCTTGACCATCTCAACAGCTTCGCCACCACGTTTATTTTTAGCCACGATAGCGGTTCTATTCATCCACAACGATTCCTGTCTACGCCGCTCGGCTTCAACTTTCACATCTTCTTCAAACACACGGAAAGCATTTAAAACCATTTCGCCTTGCAGCCACGGTGTACCCGCTTGGGCTTTAGCTTTTTCACCGCCAAGTTGGGCAAGCAACCAGTTGGCAACAGGATGATCTTTTTGTGCAGATTTTAATAAGCGAATGACGGCTTCTGGTAATTTTTCTGGTCTGGCAAGCAGGGCATCGAGTTTTTTTGCATCATATACCCACTGCATCCAAACACCTTGTTTGGTTTTTTGTGCCAAGGCCCACAACGACAATCGCGCCCAGCTACGCTTAAGCATATGTTCACCTGTACGGTCTTTGGACAATAAAGGAATGATACCCGCTTCGTTTTGGATGCCTACTTTCTCTCTTAGCTTGCGCATACGCGGCAACAAATCTGGCTCTAAACCATAAGCTGAGATAATGGCTGGTGAATCGGCAAGTAAATTAGCATCAGATTGCTGATATAAAAAAGCAATAGGCGTTGCTGGAATAATCATGGTTTCATAAGTGGCGATGCGTGTCATTTCAACAGCACCATCAATATGATTTTTCAAAAACGCCCGTAAGGCCCAGTCGTACACCCCACCCAAAACAGACACCATGATTCTATCATTATGTGCGGGGTATTTATTACTTACTTTACCAATCGCATCACGAATCAGGTGTAACATTAAAACATTCACTGCCGGCACCCAAGGTGCGGAATCTTCTCTATCTTGTTTCCAAGATTGCTCCCACATGCCCTGCAACACTTCCAACAAAGCTATGCCACCATCTTTATCAGCGCACCAATGATGCAATAAAGTTCTTGGCAAGTGAGGATAAAGTGATTGCAAATGTTCCATCATTGCCCGTGAAACGGGTGACATTTGAGGAAGTTGATGGGCAGACACACGAACATTATCAATCATGTATTTCACAGAATAATCATACAAATGTTTGGCGGCATTGGTAAACACAAAAACAAGCTGAGGGTCTATAGCATATGGCACATACTCACGCGCATCTTCACCTGGAACACACAAAGGCAATCGCCGTGCATCCACCCGACACCGCTTAGCAGCACTTTCGCCCTGAAGCAAAATAGGGCGATACCAACTCCAGCGGTATTCGAAATACTCAGGTGATAACATCTTGACCTCACTCCTCAAAATCTGTTACAAAGTTACAATAAGTTGCTAGGTTACGCCACAAGGTTTAATAAAATTGTCATAAATTGCAACATTTAACTACCAACCACAGGGCACTAACACATTGAAAATCAATACTTTAGTATGTTTAGTTTTGCTGATGTTGCCAAATATTAGCCAGGCAACCTCCGCTGAAACCAACCATAAAATCATTGTTACATTACCACCACTTTCTGGTTTGGCAGCCATGCTACTGCCCGAAATACAAAGCCAATGCTTACTTTCGGCCAGTGCTGACCCCCATCATTTCCAGCCTTCACCAAGACAAGTCAGCCTACTTCAGCAAGGCAATCTATTGCTCCGTGCCACACGTGATGATCAAGGTTGGCCGATCAACACCACCCAAAGCCAAGTCTTTGATTTGTGGCAGCAAAAAAGCCATGCTTGGTTACAATTTGATACCGTTTATCAAATATTACCCCAGCTTTCTTTAAGCTTAATTAAAACATTCCCACAATACCAAATCACCATTGAGGCCAACCTTACCCTTGCTTTGGCACAGGTGAATCAACTTCAAAAAGAATGGCGTCAAACATTATCTACAATCAAAAAATCAGGTGTTTTGATGGAGCACCCTGCATGGTTAGGCTTGCTCCAAGCTGAGCAAGTACCTGTTTGGTCGGTCTTAGAACTTCATCAACATGGCCATGAACAAGGGCCAAAACATTTAGAAGAAGCGCTAGAGCTATTAAAAGCCCATCCTGATGCCCTATTGCTTGCCAGCAAAAGGCATTCCAATCGCAGCCTAGAATGGCTAAATAACCATGATTCCAACAAACACAAAATGATTGTATTGGATGCGCTTGGCAGCTGCAATCAACCTTGGAATGAGCTGATGCGCGCCAATCTCGAACAACTGCAAAAGCAACTATGACCACACCAATCGTTCATTTATCACACATCCGCTTTGGTTCAGCAAAAAAACCCATCCTAGACAACCTCTCACTTGAAGTAGGCTCAGGGCATTTTATGGGCATTATTGGCCCCAATGGTGCAGGTAAAAGCACCCTGCTCA
>JAJFLD010000061.1 GCA_021772875.1 Ghiorsea sp.
ATATAATTTGTTTTTAGGATGAATCCTCATGAAAATGACTGGCGCTGAAATTTTTGTTGAATGTTTGAAACGTGAAGGCGTGGATGTCATTTTTGGTTATCCTGGTGGCGCAGTGCTGCCGATTTATGATGCTATTTTTAAACAAAGCCATTTTAAACATATCCTTGTTCGCCATGAACAAGCAGCACTTCATGCCGCCAATGGTTATGCACGTGTGTCCGGCAAATGTGGTGTTTCACTGGTCACTTCTGGCCCAGGTGCTACCAATGCCGTTACTGGTCTGGCTGATTCCAATTCTGATTCGATCCCTAATGTTTGTTTCACAGGCCAAGTACCTGTTGGGCTTATTGGCACTGATGCTTTCCAAGAAGCTGATATTATTGGCATCACCCGTTCAGCAACCAAACATAATTTCTTGGTTAAAAACGTTGAAGATTTAGCAAAAATTATTCGCCAAGCATTTCATATTGCAACTACAGGTCGCCCTGGCTCAGTTGTGGTTGATATCCCTAAAGATGTTGGCTTGGCGTCGTGTGAATTTATCTGGCCTGAGAAAGTTGAAATGCGCTCGTATCAACCCGTTGTTGAAGGGCATGCAGGGCAAGTACGCAAAGCCGTAAAAGCGATGTTGAAAGCAAAGCGCCCCATGCTTTATTCTGGCGGTGGTGTGATGAATGCACGGGGCTCAGCTGAGCTTTTGAAGAAGCTTTGCCATCAACTTAACGCACCTGTAACCAATACTTTAATGGGTTTAGGCGGCATTCCTTTTGATGATAAACATTTTGTCGGCATGTTAGGCATGCACGGCACTTATGAAGCAAATATGGCGGTTTCACATTGTGATTTACTTGTATCGATTGGCGCACGTTTTGACGACCGTGTAACAGGTCGCCTGAATGCTTTTGCGCCAGATGCTAAGATTATCCACATTGATGTAGACCCCACCTCGATTTCGAAAAACGTACATGCTGATTTACCTATCGTTGGTGATGTGGGTGTTGTGTTGCAGCAAATACTTGATGAAGTGAGCCATCAAGGAGCAACTGTTGATGCCGAAGCCTTAAAATTGTGGTGGCAGCAAATTGATACGTGGCGTGCAGTGGATTCGCTTGGTTTTGAGCAAAGCAGCGAAGGACCCATCAAGCCGCAAACTGTTATTCATAAGGTGCATGAAATCACCAAAGGTGATGCCATTGTAACTACAGATGTTGGACAACATCAAATGTGGGCAGCACAGCATTATGGCTTTAAAAAACCACACAAATGGTTGACTTCAGGTGGCTTGGGCACGATGGGTTTTGGTTTGCCTGCGGCAGTGGGTGCGCAAATGGCAGCGCCTAATGAGCGGGTTGTTGTGTTCACCGGTGATGCTTCCATTCAAATGTGTATCCAAGAATTGGCGACGTGTTTTCAATATCAGCAACCGATTGTTATCGTGCTTTTGAACAACGCCTATATGGGCATGGTTCGCCAATGGCAGGAAATGTTCCATGAATCCCGCTTTTCGCATTCCTATTTTGATTCCTTACCAGACTTTGCCATGTTGGCAGAAGCATACGGTGGTTTGGGTTTGCGCGCAGATACGCTTGATGAACTGGATGCAGCTTTAGAAAAAGCATTTTCGACAACGGATCGTTTTGTCTTTATTGATGTGGCGGTGGCAAAAGAAGAAAATGTATTCCCCATGGTGCCTGCAGGTGCGGCATTGTATGAAATGGTGTTGTCATGAGACATACAATTACAATTTTAGTTGAAAATGAGTTTGGTGTATTAACACGCATTGCAGGTTTGTTTTCTGCGCGCGGTTACAACATCGAAAGTTTGAGTGTTGCCCCAACCATGGATGAAACAGTCAGTCGACTTACTTTGGTGACACGTGGTGATGAAAAAACGATAGATCAAATCAAGAAACAACTGAACAAGTTGATTCCAGTGATTAGAACTGAAGATATTTCATTTAAAGTGCATTTAGAGCGTGAGATGCTTTTGGTGAAAGTGGTTGATAATGATGCATGTTTTGCTTTGGCAGAGGCTTTGCGAGCAAAGTTTGTTGATCATGAAAAAGGCGATTATTTTATTGTCGAGCTTACAGGCGAACCCGCAAAAATTGATAAATTCCTGAAAGATTTAGGCGAGCAAAATATTATTGAAATCACGCGCACAGGCCCTGTGGGCATGCGCCGTGGCGTCAAAGGTTTTGTGGTGAAAGCATGAGCGAAGTATTAGCCCAAGTTATTGATGGCAAAGCACTTGCGGCGAAGATGAAAGATGAAATGTTGCTTGAAGTCACTGCCATCAAACAACAACATGGTCGCGCCCCAGGTTTGGCAGTGATTATTGTCGGTGATGATCCAGCTTCACATGTTTATGTGCGCAATAAAAAAGTAGCCTGTGAAAAGATTGGTTTTGACTCGTTTTCATATGAGTTGCCAGCAGATACAACCCAGCAACATTTGTTGGGTTGTATCACTGAGCTTAATGCAGATGCAAAAGTAGATGGTATTCTTGTTCAATTGCCAGTGCCAGCCCATATCGACCCTGAAACCATCATCACAGCCATCAGCCCGAATAAAGATGTTGATGGATTTCACCCCTGCAATATCGGGCGTTTAACCGTGCGTATGCCGACATTCCGCTCATGCACACCTTATGGTTGTATGAAGTTGTTGGAAGTCACTGGTGTTGATTTGCATGGCAAAGAAGCTGTGGTGGTTGGCGCATCGAACATGGTGGGCAGGCCTATGGCCTTGGAGCTTTTGATAGCAGGGGCTACCACAACAGTTTGTCATCGATTTACAGAAAATTTGCAATCACACATTGAGCGAGCAGATGTGGTGGTGGCAGCAGCGGGTAAACAAGGTTTAATCAAGGGCGAATGGATTAAAAAAGGTGCGATTGTGATTGATGTGGGCATTCATCGCTTGGAAGATGGTTCGCTTACAGGTGATGTAGACTTTGCCGCCGCATCCAAACGCGCTGGCTGGATTACCCCCGTACCGGGTGGCGTAGGCCCTATGACCATCACCATGCTGATGGCCAATACCATCAAAGCATATAAAGCACACGTAGGCCATCAAGCATAAATGCCAGTTTTAAGCATTCAAACCAATGCGTTGGTGCAAGATAAAACAAACTTCTTAACACAAGCCTCGTTATGGGTCGCCGAGGCACTAAGCAAACCTGAAAG
>JAJFLD010000062.1 GCA_021772875.1 Ghiorsea sp.
ACCAGCGCAAAGGTCGCAAAGGGGCGTATTGGGAAGATAGATATCATGCCACGGCCATTGATGGCGGTGAACATTTGCTGCGTTGTCTGGTGTATATTGATATGAATATGGTTCGGGCAGGCGTTGTGGTTCACCCCTCGAAATGGGTGGAGGGAGGATACAACGAGATTCAGTCGCCGCAGGAGCGATACCGATTGATTGATAGGCAGAGGCTTGTTGCGCTGAGTGGTTTAGCGAATGATGACGAGTTTAAGTGTGTGCATAAGGCATGGGTTGATGATGCTATGTTGACAGACAGCACGCGGTATGCGGATTGGTCGGAAGCTGTGGCTGTTGGGGGCAGTGAGTTTGTGGAGGATATGAAGGGAAGACTTGGCTTTGCAGGGGTGGGTAGGAAGGTTGAGCAGAAAGGAGAGGCTCATGTATTACGGGAACCAGAATCTGCTTACAACGTTGATTTTGAGGGTAAAATGGATGCTCTAAGGGCTGAAAACATGGTTTATTTCGATATAAATGCAGGAGAATCAATATGTTAGCTTGGTCCGACCCTGCCGCAGCTCAGCTGCCGCAGCTCAGCTGCCGCAGACTGTTAGGCTCATTTTATATTGAAAAAATTGGGGTCAGGTCTTGAATATTGAATTTAACAGGGGTATATTTTCGCGATGGCTAGACCTTTACGCATAGAATATGACGGCGCTGTTTATCATGTGACATCTCGTGGCAATGGTAGAGAGGACATTTATCTGTCTGATGAAGATAGAAAACTTTTTCTTGATGTGTTTGCTCATGTTGTTGAGCGATTTGGTTGGGTTTGTCATGCATGGTGTTTGATGACGAACCATTATCACCTGATGATAGAAACGCCTAAAAGCAATCTTAGTCAGGGTATGCGTCAACTCAATGGTGTTTACACACAAAAATTTAATCGGCAACACGCAAGGGTAGGGCATATTTTTCAGGGAAGATACAAAGCGATTCTTGTAGAAAAGGATGCTCACCTTCTTGAACTCTGTCGTTATATTGTGCGAAATCCTGTTGCTGCTGACATGGTAAGTGATGTGTCAGAGTGGCGTTGGAGTAGTTATCGTGAGACTTTGGGAGAGCTTTCTCAACCATCTTTTATCACAACCAGTTGGGTGCTAGAGCAGTTTGGGGGAAGCAAGCAGCGCTACAAAGAATATGTTGCAAAGGCTGAACAAACTGATGCGCCACTCGCAGGTGCGAAAGGCTCAAATGTATTGGGTTCGGAAGATTTTTTAAGCAAAGCACAGCTGCATGTTTCCCGTAACAATGAAGCTCCCCGAGCACAAAAACTGTTGATTCGCAGCAAGCTTGAGAATATTGATTCTGGGAAGCGTTCTCGCGGAGAATGGATGGCTGCTGCATACAAAGAGCATGGCTATACGATGCGTGAAATTGCTGAGTATGCAAATGTTCATTACACTTTGGTAAGTAAGATTATTCGGCAATGGGAAAGACAATGATTCAACATTCAAGACTTGTTTCCCGATTGCTCTTCTCGTGCCGTGGTCTTAGGAGCGAGTCAAACGCTTTAAGAAACCCTCTCGTGACCCAGCGTTGATCCAACCCGTGGCGATGGTTTTGCTGAACTCAGTATTTACACGGCCGCGATGGATGTGAGAGGGAGAGGCTGGAAAGATTAGCAGCTTGCCCCGTTCGGCGATTTCGTGTTGCTGCTGCCAGTGGAATTCCGTGCCGGCCTCGGCCACAGAATTGCAATAGAGAATCCAAGCCAGCACACGGTGCCCTGGTTCGGTGGCTTCATCGTTAATCGTCCAGTCGCAGTGCCACTGACGGAAACCCTCACCAGGAGCATAATGCTGTAGGTTGAATACGGGCATCACAAACAACTCTTGGTCTGGACAGACTTGACGGAACATCGGCCGCTCTCGCAGGTAGTTCTCCAAGCCTGCTGAGACACCCCGCATAATTAGATCTGCAAGCGCGAATGACTCAGGATCAGAGCTATTGAGCGCTACGAGGCTGATGTCCGTTGAAATCTTGGCGGGTTCAGCATCGCTGCCGCCAGAGCCAAAGGCCACGCCTGGCCGTTGTAGATCTTCGCGCCGCTCAAAGAAATCTATGACACCATCAGCAACAGACTCGAAGCCAGCATTTTGGTAGCGACCGATCAGCTGCATGCTGGGGCTGTGAGAAATGCCAAAAGGGCCACTGTAATTTGTTTTATGCCGTATTGAATACAGTTAATGGTCATCATTTTCGCCAGTCTTTGTTAGAATCTGCCACTGTTTACCTCATTATACTTATGCTTGATGCCATAGGTGTTAGAGCTTGTCTTTTCCTAAGTGCGAAGCAAGCATTGGATAGTACATTTTTAAATGCTTCAAAAACAGATATAAATTTAAAGTAAATTTATTCTTGAACATTTTTGTACTTGAATCTCATCAATGGAGTTCGAGAATCAGTGAAGAGGCTCATGCTTTGAATGGTGAATTCAGCATTCACCCAAGATGGGAAAGATTGGCTATTGGGTGCAAAAAAAGAAGGCTACATTTGCAGTCCTCTAACTGAACGAGTGATCCAGTAGCTCAATCAAAGCTTAACTAATTTGAATTGCTTTTGGTTTGGCGTTTTCTCTTTTAGGAAGCCGTACTGCAAGTACGCCATCTTTCATATCTGCATCAATGTTAGATGGAAGAGAAAAGCTGCGCATGAACGAGCCATAAGAACGCTCGACTCTATGCACATTTGCTTCATTCACTTCCTTCTCGTAGTGGCGTTCACCAGCAATGCTTAAAACACCATCTTTGATTTACAAGTTAACATTTTTTTCTCAACACCAGGTAAATCTGCTTGAACGAGCAGCGCATCATCAGTTTCGATTCAAGTTCATTCCAAGGTGTCCAACGCATGATTGCCATAATACCTACCTCCTAAGTATCATTGTTTTTCGGCTTTTTCACCGCACTTGCCTTTTATTTGATGGCGGTTCAGTCATCATTTGTTCTGTTCGGAACAATTATTGCAAGATCAAATCTGAAAGGGTGGTGTTGATTTCAGCAAAAAGGGGTCGCTGCTTAGTGGTTGATGTGTTGCAAGTATCTTGAAGGTCTTGCAACGCTTTGATGGTTTTAGCATGTTGTATTGCATCGCTGGGGACAATGCGTGTTAGCAATTCTTCGAGCAGGCAACCAAAGGCGCGCACTTCAAGGCGCTCAAGGGCGAGACAAATATGAGCAGGCATATGCTGATAGGGGGTTGCCGCACCAAAGTCGCTGAGTAAAACATGAGCTTCGGGATTGATTAAGATATTGTGTCCATATAAATCGCCGTGTGAGATACCCTTTTTATGCAAGTGAGCTGCTGCTGATGCAATAGCCGAGGAAATCTGAAAAATGTGGCTGAGTGTGAAGCTGCATGTGCTGTTATAATTATCGCGCGTGCACGAGTCCAAGCAGGGCGGATTGGCGAGGGGGCGGAATTGTTTGGGTAAAAGTGATAGCAACAAACCATCCTTGCCTTCGGGATGACCAGTGAGTTTACCAAGCACTTCAATCAAATGCTGATGTTGCCCAGCAGCTATGGATGCCGACATTTCATCTGCGGGCAAACCATCACTGGTGACAGCCCCTTTAAATGCTTTGAGTGCCACTTCTACATGCTTTTGTGTATCATTTTTCCAGAGCGCTTTGGATATGATGCCAGATGCACCTTGTCCTAATTCGTGCCCAAGTTGTAGTTCATGCCAATGAATTGTCGGCAAGTGATGGGGTTGGTTATTTTTGCTGCAAGGGTTTCCAGCAAAAGCCAGCCAAGAGAGCTTAGGCATCTGTAACAACCATTCGGGAAGTGTTTCAAGTTGATTCGCTGAAATACGGAGTAGCTCCAAATTTTCACATTGCCTCATTTGGTTGGGTAATGACTTGAGCTGGTTGCCTGCGAGCATTAACTTTTGAAGATGCTGATGCTGGCCTATTGAGCTTGGTAGTGTTTGCAGTGTGTTGTCGGTTAAAATCAACCAGCGAAGGTTGCGTGGCAGAGCATTTTCAGGGATATGTTTTATTTGATTGGCTTTAAACCCAACCATAGTTAAAGCTGGGCAAGCTGATAATACTGAAGGTACTATTTCGAAATTATTGTCTGACAAAAAGAGAATGCGAAGTTGATGAAATTTAGAAAAATCATCGGGTAATGCATTGAGCTTATTACCTGATAAGTCCAATACCTCTAAAGAATCCACCAAATCAAAAAGCTCTCTTGGAAAAGAGCTGAGCCCCGCTGCGATTTTAATGTGTTGTGCATTAGCGAGTTGCCCTGACTGAAGTTCGGATAGCGTGTGCATGAAACCACCTTTGATTTTTTACGCTGCCAAAGGTGGTGAATTAAATGCATTTGGGCAAGTTTGGCGTCAATATCTAATCGTTACTTGCGCCAAACATTTCTTTTTAGCTCAGTGATCTTTGTTGATACTTAACTTTTGATAATCCAATAATTTATCGGGTTGATCTTGCCCTATGGCGAGGAGCTCGCCATTGCCAGCATCAATTTTTAGCACAATCATTTGTTTGGATGGTGTGACAACTTCTACATTCCAAATTAAGAAATGATGTTCATTGGCTAATGATGCTTGGCTTACTTTTCCCATTGCGGTGGCCTGTGCAATTTGAACGGCCTCGGCAATGGGTAAGGTTGCAAGAGATAACATCTCTGCTTCTGATAATTCATCGCCCTGAACTATGATACTTGCACTTTTTGCATGTGCAGGAAAGCCGTGCAAGGTGTTTTTATTCCGTGTGTCTTCGGCATATAAAGTGGCGCTGAACATACAAAGTAGCCCCGAAATGACTACCGATTGCAGATGCATTTTTTTCATATTCTTCTCCTTTACTATGATGGATTCATCATCAAGGCGGAAGGTTAGGTTTAGCGTATGAATTTTGAGTGATGTAAAGATGATTGTTTGGTAAGTTATTTCATGAAGATATGATACTTCCTGCATCATTGTACCACAGAGCATGAGCTTGGCTTCGGGCGTAGCTAAAAATGCCAGTTAATGCTGCTGGTATGCAGATCATACTTTTTGAACCATACATCCATTGTGGGTGCTCTAAGATAAATGTGGTTAAAGCACGTTTGGCCATAAGGCCATGCCAAGGAATAACAGGCGTGCAGCCATTAATATACAGCCTATTGTTATTGTAGTGTAGATAAGTTTTGGGCCAACCGAAAATGTGTGTTTGATGCCAATGTACCCACCAATAAGATTGGCAATGAAAGCAAACTCATTCATCACCAACATCGTTAATAAAGGAAGGGCTGTGGTGCCATTACTATCTATTTGGCTACCTACGGAGATTATTAGCATAAAAACTAACCCCAAGGGTAGTGCAATATAGGGGAAATGAATGGTTTTCATGGTTTTTTATCCTTTAGTTTTCTTTAAAATCGAGAAAAATATTGGTCGCCAAAGCTCTCATGTCTTGTTGAGATGAAGGTACGACATCAAAGTATAGCGTTTGCTTGATGTGATGTTGAGTCATTATAAACACGTGATAAAAACCTTGGGTTGCGATAGCTGAAATTGCACGACTATATTTTTCATAACGCACTAAAGTTAGTATATTCTACTCACCAAAGCCAATTACTTAATATAAAATCTTGCTTCATTGTGTGCTTTATCAGTTTTAAGTACGGAAGGGGAGATTGTATGGGGTTTCAGTTTAATTCAGGGTCTTTTTTGTTGGTAATCATTGTTTGTGAGGAAGACAATACCTCCAGTGCGAGATAAACAGGATGTCTGAGTATAACACTAAAATGAAGATATTTAGGGCAACTTTTCTTTTGATTATTTTGCTTATAGTTGCAAGCACTTGGTGGCCAGAAGAACCTAACTCCCCAGCTACTGTAGCAGTTGTTGGCGATACTAATATCAGCCAGCAAGATATCACTTATCAAATCGCAGTAGCTCATGTTTATGGGGAGACCATACAGCCACCGACTGCTTTGCTCGCGCTCATTCAGGAAGCACAACAAAATGAAGTTGCCCATCGTGTAGGGGTGAAGGTGAGTCGAGATGAGATGGATGATTTTTCTCCAGATGCAGCAGAAAATGGTGAATCATCAGGGGTGATTTTAGCAATAAGAATCGTGTTTGATGGCGAGGATGATGCTTATAGACGCATTTATTTAGAGCCTAAGCTTTTGCAACAAAAATTACGGGGTTGGTTTAGTCGCGATGCGAAAATCCAACAAATACCACACTCATTTATTGAGCAGGCCTATGTCCAAGTGAAAGCAGGAGAAAGCTTTGAACAGGTGGCACAAG
>JAJFLD010000063.1 GCA_021772875.1 Ghiorsea sp.
TTAGGGAAGAAGTATGACGATAAAACGGATATTAATTTACCCCGAAGACTGTTTAAAACAGGTGGCAAAACCTGTGAAAATATTTGATGCAGAGCTTAAAGCTTTGATACAAGATATGTTGGACACCATGTATGATGCACCGGGTGTTGGCCTTGCCGCACCTCAGATTGGTGTTTCGTTGCGTGTTGCTGTCACGGATGTGTATTGGCGCAGTGAAGAAGCTGGCGGCCAACGTGAGCACAAGGTTTGGATCAATCCAGAGTTTCTTTGGAAGAGTGAGAACACTGAAATCACTGAAGAAGGTTGTTTGTCATTGCCTGATATTTATGGCGATGTTGAGCGCCCCAATGCTGTGCGCTTGCGCTGGTTTGACCTTGAAGGCAAACAGTATGAAGAGGATTTTGAAGGTTTTCAGGCTGTGGCCTTGCAACATGAATTTGACCACCTTGATGGCAAAGTGTTTATTGATTATTTAAGCCCGCTTAAACGTCGTATGATTATCAAAAGATTAAAGAAGAAATACTTATCGTGAATAAAGTGCGGGTAGTTTTTGCGGGCACACCTTCTTTTGCTGTAGGCTGTCTTCAGGCTTTGTTGGCCCATGAGCAAGTTGATGTGGTGGGTGTGGTTTCCCAACCTGATCGAAAATCTGGGCGCGGCATGAAGCTGACCCCTTCAGCTGTCAAACAAGCTGGATTAGCCGCAAATATTGATGTTATCACACCTGAAAAATTGCGTGAAAATGATGAGGCTTTGGCTTGGTTAAAAGCAAAACATTGTGATGTGTTGGTGGTGGTTGCTTTTGGCATGATTTTGCCCATGCCATGGCTAGAAGCGCCACGTATTGCGCCGATTAATGTGCATGCATCACTGTTGCCGCGTTGGCGTGGTGCCGCTCCGATTGAACGAGCCTTGTTGGCAGGAGATGCAGAGACTGGTGTGTGTATCATGCAAATGGAAGAGGGGTTAGATACAGGTGGTATTTACTTTGAAAAACGCCTACCCATTACAGCACAAAGCACAGGGGCCTCACTGTGGTATGATTTGGAGAAGGTAGGGGCTGAAGCGTTGATGACGAGCTTGTTTGATATTGTTTCAGGTGAATTAGAACCAGAACCGCAAGCAGAACAGGGTGTGACATACGCCAAAAAAATAACCAATGATGAGCGTTTGATTGATTGGCGTTTGCAAGCCACATACATAGAGCGTTTGGTGCGTTGTTATGCACCCAAACCTGGCGTGAGAACGCGATTTCAAGGTAAAATGTTGAAAGTGATTGCAGGTGAAGTTTTATCAAGCACCACATCCGATGAAGCTGGTTTTGTTGTAAGCAATACGCAAGGTTTGGATATTGCTTGTGGGGATGGTTTTGTGTTTCGTGTGACGCAGATTCAACCTGAAGGAAAAAAGGTGATGGCTGTTGCCGATTTTTTACGAGGTTCACACATTAAAAAAGGTGATGTTTTTAAGTGAGAAAATCAGGATTAGTGATTGCTGTAGAGCAAAATGAGGTGTTGATACGCGCACAGCGTGAATCTTCATGTGGTTCGTGTGCAGGTAAATCTGCTTGCGGCACCTTAGGCTCTTGGGATATCAAAAAGAAGGACAAAAATGATTATGATATCCGATTACCGAACACCTTGAATGCTAGGGTTGGGGATATGGTGACTGTGGAAGTTCCCGATCAATTGATTTTGACAGCAAGCATGACTTTTTATGGTTATCCCGTGTTGGCATTTTTGATTTGGGGTGCTTTTAGTTTTACTTTTGCCGAGAAGCTTGGTTTGTCGGGTGATTTGTTTTCGGCAGTGGGTGGGTTGATAGGTGCTATGGTGACATGGCTTTGGCTGATGAAACGTCCAAATACGATGATGATGCCGATGATGATTCAAATTGAAAAATAAAGGGCACTTAAATGAATCATTTAAAGAGCGATGAAAGGGTAAAGGTGTTGTTTGAAAATTATTGAACGATTTATCGAAAAAGAGTCATCCAGCGGTATTTTACTTATTTTTGCGACATTGTTGGCACTGACCTTTAGCAACACAGCACTTGCCCCTTATTATGAATCATTTTTACATATTCCAGTAGAAGTGCGGATTGGCGCATTACATTTGGATAAATCATTATACCATTGGGTGAATGATGGATTGATGGCAATTTTCTTTTTGCTTATTGGTTTGGAAGTCAAACGTGAAGTACTTGAAGGTCATTTATCTTCTTTTTCTCAGCTGGCTTTGCCTGGTTTTGCAGCCTTGGGTGGCATGTTGGCGCCAGCACTTATTTATTTGTATTTTAATCAGAATAATGCACTTGCAGCACAAGGCTGGGCTATTCCAACCGCCACAGACATTGCTTTTGCTTTGGGCATACTTTCTTTATTGGGTAAACGTGTGCCGGTTTCACTTAAAATATTTTTGATGGCTTTGGCTATCATTGATGATTTGGGTGCAATTGTGATTATCGCGCTTTTTTACACTGTCGATTTATCAACATTATCGATTACGGTTGCCGTGCTTTCGTTGTTTGTTTTGGTGAGCTTGAATTATTTTGGTGTTTCGAAAAGGGCAGCTTATTTCATTGTAGGTACGGTGTTATGGTTAAGCGTTTTAAAATCAGGTGTGCATGCCACACTTGCAGGTGTGGCCTTGGCTTTCACGATTCCGTTGTATGCCAAAGATGAAAACAACAAACCTATTTCACCGCTGAAAACATTAGAAAGCCAGTTGCATTTTTGGGTGGCATTTTTCATTCTGCCTTTATTCGCTTTTGTAAATGCGGGTGTTGATATTACAGCTATTTCTTTAGATCAGATGACGGGCTCTGTGCCTGTAGGTATTATGTTGGGTTTGTTTGTGGGGAAACAGTTAGGCGTGTTTGGTTTGAGTTGGTTGGCGATACAACTCAAATGGGCAAAACTTCCGAAAGATAGCAGTTGGTTGCAGCTTTATGGGGTATCTGTGCTGACAGGCATAGGTTTTACCATGAGTTTGTTTATCAGCTCTTTGGCTTTTGAAGATGATACCTTGTTTCAATATACAGATAAACTCGCGATTTTAATCGCATCCTTTTGTGCAGGTATTTTGGGTTATATGGTGCTTAGCATGGCGAAAAAACAGCGGGTGGAAAAAGAAGCAGAATAAGTGGTGAGTGCTAAAAATACGGTGATTGAAAAGTTGAGGGGGGATGCTTAGCTAAAGCCTCTTTAAAAAAATAGCTTTATTAAGATTCATAAAACATTCATCTTTTGCTTCCATGCTTTTGCGGCGACATCGTTTATATTTAAGGAGAAAACTTGTGGGAAATATATTAAAGAAAATTTCTGTTGTGGCTATATTATTACTTGTTCCTGGCTTGGCTTCTGCAATGCCAGACAGTTTTGCAGATTTGGCAGCAGAGCAAAAAGCATCAGTTGTGAACATCAGCACCACCCAATATGCAAAAAACAACGCCATGCAGTTACCTTTTGATGGTATGCAAGGCACACCCTTTGATGATTTTTTTCGTGGTTTTTTAGAAAACATGCCACAACAAGAACGACATGCCTTGGGCACAGGTTTTATCCTTTCAGATGAAGGTTACATCGTGACCAACAATCATGTTGTCAAAGATGCCGATGAAATTGTGGTGACACATAGTGATGGCAGAGAATTGAAAGCAAAACTTATAGGCACGGATCCTAAGCTGGATTTGGCATTGCTTAAGATTGAGAGTGAAGATCTTCATGCTGTAAAGATTGGTGATTCAGACGCGTTAAGGGTAGGTGACTGGGTGGTGGCTATTGGTAACCCCTTTGGTTTGGAGCAAACCGTCACAGCAGGTATTGTCTCAGCAAAAGGGCGTGTTATCGGCTCTGGTCCTTATGATGATTTTATCCAAACAGATGCGGCGATTAACCCTGGCAATTCGGGCGGGCCTTTGTTTAATACCAAAGGAGAAGTGATTGGTATCAATACTGCCATTTATTCGCAAAGTGGCGGTAACAATGGTATTGGTTTTGCCATCCCTATCAATTTGGCCAAAACAGTGTTTAAAGATTTACGCGAGAGCGGCCATGTGCAACGTGCACGGCTTGGTGTGCGCATCCAAGATGTTGACCAAAATACCATGAAAGCCTTGGGTTTAAAAAACCGTGAGGGGGCAATGGTGCCTCAAGTGGAAGCAGGTTCAGCTGCTGAAAAAGCTGGTATTCAGGCAGGTGATGTGATTGTAGGCCTTGATGGTGATGCCATCCGCAAAGCGCATGATTTGCCGATTAAAATTGCGCGCCATCAACCTGGTGACAAAGTGATGCTTGAAGTCATCCGAAATGGTAAACGAAAAACCATTGCTGTGATTGTAGAAGCTATGCCAGATGAAGCCAATGCGCGGATGAGCAACAAAGGAAGAGCGGTTGCAAAACATGGTATTGTTGTTGAGCCTTTAACAGAAAAAAATGCTGAACAATTGCATTCACGTAGCAAGTCAGGCGTTGTGGTCAAACAAGTGCGCCCAGGTTCGCCAGCTGCGCGTGCAGGTGTGAACCGTGGTGATGTGGTGCTGCGCATTGACGGGCATGATATTCATAATATCAGCAGCTTTGAAGCTTATGCTAATAAGTTGAGCGAAGATCATGCTTTGCGTGTGTTGTTAGATAGGCATGGTGACCAAGTGTTTGCAATTATTGTATTGCCTAAAAGATAGACAACTTTAAGTTCTAACACCCCACGACCTGAATTACCCCAAAGAGAGGATGAATACATGAATGCACGAGTGATTGCGGCTGTTATTTTATTGATTGTTGTTGCAGCTGGCATAGCCAACTTTATGCCTGAAGGGGTGAAGCCGTTAAGTGTTGGCGATCAAGTGAAAGCTTTTCAATTGCCAAACTTGAAGGACGAATTGCAAAACATACCTGAGGGTAAAGTTGTGCTCTTAAACTTCTGGGCAACATGGTGTCCTCCATGCCGGCAGGAAGTACCTTCAATGGTGGAGCTTTATAGCAAACTCAAAGATAAAGGTTTTGAAATCGTAGCAGTATCTGTGGATAGGAATAAAAGTGCTGTGGAGAGTTTTGTTGCCGAGCAAGCTATGGATTTTACTGTTTTGCATGATAAAGATTCAGCCGTCTCAAAACAATTTGGTGTTTTTCGTTACCCTGAAACATTTATCATTGATCGTAATGGTGTTATTCGCCAACATTTAAATGGTGCTGTTGAGTGGACAACGCCTAATTTCTACGATTATTTTGAAAAACTATTGGCAGAACCTACAACGAAGTGAGCCGTTTTGAAGGTATGACACAGCGTATTCATCAATTGCGAGGTGAGTTGAAAGGTCATAATTATCAATATTATGTGCTGGATGCTCCTCAAATTAGTGATGCTGAATATGACAAGCTTCTGCGTGAGTTGGCAGAGCTGGAAGATGCCTTGGGTGAACAAGTGCCCACTGATTCTCCTACACAAACAGTAGGATTTAAACCCGATACAGCTTTTCAAAGCAGGGAACATGTTATGCCCATGTTGTCCCTTGCCAATGCTTTTTCGGATGAAGAAATGACCGATTTTTTACGAAGACACCGCGATATATTGGGCGAAAATAGTAGCATTGAATACATCGCAGAGCCTAAGGTGGACGGGCTGGCCATCAATATTTACTACGCCTTTGGGCAGATGGTATTTGCTGCGACTCGTGGTGATGGTTTGGTTGGAGAAGATGTCACGGATAATATTCGGTCTGTGGCCGGTATTCCGTGGTCGTTGTGCTCGGATAAACTTGAAATACCAGATCAGTTTGAGGTGCGTGGTGAAGTCTATATGCCTAAAACCTCCTTTGAGGCTTTAAACCAAAGGCAAAGGGATGTGGGGGCTAAGGTGTTTGCTAATCCACGCAATGCCGCAGCAGGGTCATTGCGGCAGCTCGACGCAAAAATCACAGCAAATCGTCATCTTGCATTTTTTGCATATGCAACAGGATTGGGCGGTGATGATTTTGCCAGCAGCCAAAGCCAATTGTTGCAAGGTTTAGCAACGCTTGGTTTTGCTACACAAGAAACAGCAGTGCTTGGTGATGAGCAAACGATGTTGAAATATTATTCAACATGGCAGGAAAAACGACCAACATTGGCCTATGAAATTGATGGTATGGTGTTTAAGGTGGATGCCTTTAAACAACAAAAAAGTTTGGGTGCTGTGGCGCGTTCACCGCGTTGGGCGATTGCTTATAAGTTTCCTGCTGAAGAAGTTGAAACAGTGGTTGAAGCAATCACTTGGCAGGTTGGTCGTACGGGTGTGATTACACCCGTGGCAAATATGAAATCAGTGTTGGTGGCTGGTGTGATGGTCTCGCGTGCGACCTTACATAATATCCAAGAATTGGCGCGCAAAGATGTTCGCGCTGGTGATAGGGTGATGATTCGCCGCGCAGGTGATGTGATTCCAGAAGTGGTAAAAAGCCTATCTATAGCTGATGAACACCGTGGCGAAGCCACACCTATTCCGAAAACTTGCCCTGTTTGTGATGCTTTGGTGGAGCAGGTAGAAGGTGAAGCGGCGATTCGTTGTACGGGTGGATTATCGTGTTCGGCACAA
>JAJFLD010000064.1 GCA_021772875.1 Ghiorsea sp.
TCCTTAATACCGATGCCAAAACTTATGGCGGATCCAATCTTGGTAATGCAGGTGAACTTATCACCGATACGCAAGCATGGATGGGGCAACAGCACTCAATAGCGATGATGTTACCACCGCTATCCTGCGTCATATTTAAAAGCAATCCATCGTAAAAGGACTAAGCTCAATCAACCGCTTGCTCGTGTCTCATGAAACATGATGAGGTACTCTTTTTTTCAAGCAACAAGCAAACTTAAAAAATAAAAAATGAGTATGCATTCATCATAGCTAGATTATTTTTTAGGCAATAAAACTATTTTTATGGCTTGGAAGTCTTGTGTCATATAGCTTTTGGCATTGGCATTTCTATTGCTTTTAGCAATTAATATTTTGTACCCTAAGGTGAGGAAATCAAATGAGTGGAAACGAATCCAGAGTTCAAGCAATCCATCAAATAACCAATCGTGAACCTACAGTTGTTCAGCAGACTGAGCCCCTTGGTAAAATTTGGGCTTGCGATGTATTCAATTTGGCAAAAATGGAAGAGGCTCTTTCAAAAACTGCATATAAAGCAGTGAAGAAAACAGTGGAAACTGGCGCGCCGCTTGAGCCAAGCATAGCAGAAGTCGTTGCAGCAGGTATGAAAGAATGGGCGATTGCAAAGGGCGCGAAATTCTTTTCGCACATTTTTTACCCCATGACCAATATTACGGCTGAAAAACATGATGGTTTTATCATTACCAGCTCAGAAGGTAATGCCATCACTGAATTCAGTGGCAGCTTATTGATTAAGGGTGAGCCTGATGGTTCATCATTCCCTAACGGTAGCTTGCGCATGACCAATTCAGCGCGTGGTTACACAGCTTGGGATCCAACCAGCCCAGCTTATATTATGCACACAGATAATGGTGCAACATTGATGATTCCATCGGTGTTTATGTCGTGGACAGGCGAAGCTTTGGATAAAAAAATTCCTTTGCTTCGTTCGAATGCGGCCATGAGCAAAGCTGGGCAGAAAGTACTCGCATTAATGGGGGAAACTGAGGTTGCACGGCTTAATTCAAGCTGTGGTGCAGAGCAAGAGTATTTCTTGGTGGATGCAAACTTTGCCAATGCGCGCCCCGATTTGTTATTGACAGGTCGCACCTTGTTTGGAGCACCAGCAGCCAAAGGCCAACAGTTTGATGATCATTATTTCGGTGCAATTCCTGCACGTGTGCAAATTTTCATGCAAGATTTTGAAGATCAGCTTTACCGCTTGGGTATTCCTGCAAAAACGCATCACAATGAAGTAGCGCCAGGTCAATTTGAAATAGCGCCTTATTATGAGTCAGCGAATGTTGCAGCCGATCATCAGCAATTGATGATGACTTTGATGAAAGCAACAGCGAAAAAACATGGTTTCTTGTGTTTGTTGCATGAAAAGCCATTTGCTGGCATCAATGGTTCGGGTAAACATGTGAACTGGTCTGTGGGTAATGCTACCCAAGGCAACTTGCTTGATCCGGGTAAAACACCGCATGATAACCTTAACTTCCTTTTGTTTTGTGGTGCTGTGATTCGTGGTGTACACAAATTTGGACCGCTATTGCGTGCAGTGATTGCTACAGCATCAAATGATCACAGGTTGGGTGCCAATGAAGCACCACCAGCGATTATGTCTGTTTATTTGGGCGACCAATTGGAGAAAGTATTTAAAGACATCAAAGACGGTAAAGTTGTTGCTTCAACGTCTGGTGGTGAGATGGATTTGGGCTTATCACAGATCTTAAAATTTGAACGTGATCCTGGCGACCGTAATCGCACATCACCGTTTGCTTTTACAGGTAATCGCTTCGAATTTCGTGCTGTGGGTTCATCACAATCGGTCTCTGGACCATTGGTTGCCATGAATACGATGTTGGCAGACTCTCTCAACTGGATTGCCGAAAAACTTGAAGCTGAATTGAGTAAGGGTGTTACGCAGGCAGATGCCGTGGTGGCAGTGCTTAAAGTGTTGATGGATGAACATGGTAATGCTGTGTTTGGTGGTGATGGTTATTCTGCTGAATGGCATGAAAAAGCAGTATCAGAGCGTGGTCTGAAAAATATTCCTACCACTGCAGACGCCCTGCCAGCTTTACGTGAAGCTTCGGTAATAGAGCTCTTTAAGAATACAGGTGTTTTATCACCAGTAGAATTAGAAAGTCGTTTTGAAGTGTATGCAGAGCAATATATTCTTGCCATTGAAGTGGAGGCTAAAGTGGTTGTTGATATGGCAAAAACAGCTATTTACCCAGCCGTGATGAATTATTTATCTGATTTGGGTGTGGCCAATGCAAGCATGGCTGATTTGGAGATAGAAATTGATGATACAGTGATGAAAACTGTCGCTTTAGAAGTCAATGCCATGATGGCTGCGGTGTCTAAATTGGATAAAGCCATAGCACAACATGACTTTGCTTCAACAGAAGAGCACATGCAATTTATGGCCAACGATATTCGTTCTTTAATGGATGAAGTGCGTTTACATGCTGATACACTTGAAACAGAAGTCGATGATGCTTTGTGGCCGTTGCCAAAATATAGAGAAATGTTGTTTATTAAATAATATAATACACAACATAAGTATATGAAAAAGGCCGCTATATTTAGCGGCCTTTTTTTATGTAGGCCAAGCTGCTTGGTCAACCACCCATAGGGCATTATGGATATGTGTTACGGGTAAATCAGCACCATGGTTTATCTTTTGCATGACTTCGCGTTTGCTCTCCCCTGTCGCTAAAATGATGCACTGGCGATGATTATTGAGCGCATCAAACCCCATGCTCACCCGCTCAGCTGGTGGTTTGGGTGAATTAAACACAGCTGAAGCTAACATTTCGCTTTTAAGGGCGGGATTATTCGGAAACAAACTGGCTGTGTGCCCATCTTCACCCATACCAAGCAAAACAAAATCTAAGCTTTTGAGATGAGATAATTGAGCTGAATAGAGGTGGGCGGCATGTTCTGTACCGCCAGAAAAGTCTATGCTGTGAATGTGATGCTCTGGAATGGTTCGCCCATCCAATAGTGCAAGCCTTGCCATCGTTTCATTACGTTCAGGATGGCCTTTGGCCAATGCTCGCTCATCACCAAACCAAATGTGGATGGATGCCCAAGGTAAATCTTCATTTCGCAATAATCGATAACACAATTCAGGCGTACTGCCGCCGGCCAAAACCCAATGAAAAACACCACGTTTATCCACAGCTTCGTGGCAGGCTTTGACAATTTCTTGGGCGACATATGTTGCGGCTGCTTTGTTATTATCAAAGCATTTGAGTGGTATATCATCAAAAAACATCGTTGAACGGCTTATTTCTTTTCGGCAGGTTTGATGATGTGGCCACCAAAACCTGCGCGTTGAGCATTGACGATTTTCCCTGCAAAAGCATCCTTTTGTCGGCTGCGGAAGCGCATTTGCAAGGCTAAGGTCATCACTGGTGTAGGTATGCCCAAATCAATGGCTTCTGTGGCTGTCCAGCGGCCTTCACCAGAATCATCCATCCAATCAGACAGGGAGGATAAATCACCATCTTGTTCTAAGGCATCACCAGTTAAATCAAGCAACCATGAACTCACCACAGAACCATGTTGCCACACCCGTGAAATTTGATGCATGTCCAAATCAAATTCATTTTTGGCTTTCATCAGTTCAAAACCTTCAGCAAAAGCTTGCATCATACCGTATTCCAAACCGTTATGAACCATTTTTACAAAGTGACCTGCACCGACAGGGCCCATATGTCCCCAGCCTTTACCATCATTGGAGGCGAGGGTGGTGAGTGCTGGCGCAATCAAGTCGATAGCTTCTTTTTCGCCACCAATCATTAGGGAGTAACCATTTTTTAAACCCCAAACGCCACCAGATGTGCCGCAATCAGCAAACAAGATACCTTTTTCAGCCAGTGCTTTGCCTCGGCGTTGACCTTCTTTGTAATTGGAGTTTCCACCGTCGATAATCAAATCGCCAGCTTCAAGACCTGCGTTTAACAAGTTGTCGATGCTTGCATCAACATATTCATGCGGAACCATAACCCACAATACGCGAGGACGAGGAAGTTGGGCGACCACATCTTCTAAACTACTGGCCGTAGATACAGCATCAAACTCAGTAGCCAAAGCTTCACCAGGTGCAGCAGCAACATCATAAGCAACCACTTGGTGATCTGCCTGCATCAAACGTTTTACCATATTGCCGCCCATGCGACCCAATCCAATCATTGCCAGTTTCATATGAGAACTCCTGTATTTTTAATGTTATTCGTTTTTTACTTGTTACTTTAAGCTTTTACGTTGGTGTTGATATATCTGCAGATTCTACCCATTCTTTTTCATCCACAATGATATTGTAGCGTTCTCTGGCCACTTTCATGATGCGTTCGGCAAACAAAGGTTTGTCCACCAACACTTTACAAAAATCGCGTTTGTCCATGATATAAAGCGCACAATAAGTTTGGGCATAGACATTGGCTTTCCTTTTTTTAGTAACCAACAGGCTAAGCTCACCAAAAACATCATTTTTACTTAATGTTTTTAAAAATTTCCCTTGTTTATCTTTGATATCAACACTGCCCATTTCAATGATAAACAATTCATGCCCTTCGCTACCGTAGCGAAGCACTTGATCACCAGCATTAAAGACGACGGGTTTGAGCATCATGGCAAATGCTCTTAACATGGTGTCATCACTGCCTTCAAATAGTGGTGTTTGTTTTAACGCGTCTTTGGGTGAGCGCGCAACCCAATTGCGATGTTCAGGTGAAATTAATTTAAATGCTTCTTTGGGCCCCCATGAGCCAAAGGGGTAATTGGGGAAATTTGTAGCTTTTTCTTTACTCCAAACATCCAAAACAGGTTGCACAATCGCCCACGATGTTTCCACCAAATCCGAGCGTGAAAATAATGAAGCATCACCACGCATACAATCATGCAACATGGTTTCATAACCTGTGCCAGGTTGTGCTACAAAAGCCTCATCATATTCAAAGCGCATATTTACTTTGCGTAAATTCATGGATGGGCCAGGTCGTTTGGCCAAAAACCTAAGCTCAATACCTTCATCTGGTTGAATGCGGAAAATAAGTTGGTTGGCTTCGAGCTGATCTACAGCGGGTGTGCCGCGGAAGGTAAAATCAGGGGCTTGGCGAAATTGAACGACGATTTCCGTTGATTTAAAGCCCAAACCTTTACCTGAACGCAAAAACACGGGCACACCATGCCAGCGCCAATTATCAATGCGCAGCTTTAAAGCAGCAAAGGTTTCAGTGTTTGAGTGGGGGTCAACCAAATGTTCATCACGGTATGCTTGGGCAGGGCTACCATCCGCTTTTAGCCCTGCACCGTATTGACCACGCACAGCATGGGTGGCGACATCATCGGGCCCCATGATGCGCACAGTGCTGAATAGTTTGTATTTTTCATTGCGAATGGCTTCAGGCTCGTAAGAGGTGGGTGCTTCCATGCATAAATAGGCCATCATTTGAAACAAATGGTTTTGAATCATGTCGCGTACAACACCAGAATGATCATAATAACCACCGCGCCATTCTACGCCAACTTGCTCGGCAGCAGTGATTTGAATGTGATCAATATGTGTTCGGTTCCATAAGGGTTCGAACATGCCATTGGCAAAACGAAAGGCGAGCAGGTTTTGCACGGCTTCTTTACCCAAATAATGGTCAATACGATAAACTTGGCGCTCTTTCCAATAGGTTAAGATTTCCGTGTTTAATGCCTTGGCCGATTTGGAATCACTGCCAAAAGGTTTTTCGACAATGATACGTCGCCAGCCCGTGGTTTCATGATTAAGCCCCACAGATTCCAAACCATCAGAAATCATACCAAACACACTGGGCGGTGTCGCCATATAAAAAAGAACATTGCCTTGGGTATTGTGGCGGCCATTAAAAGCATTTAGAAATTTATCAAGATGAGAAAAGGTGTCCCCATCGTCAAAATTACCTTGCATATAATGAATGCGGTCGCAAAACATCAGCCATGAATCTTCATCAAAATCAGTGCGGCGTGAATAAGTATGCACATCTTCGCTGATTTGAGCACGGAAGGATGCGGTGTTAAAATCATCAATGGCAACACCCAAAATAGCAAAATCATCAGGCATGAGTTTGTCGTTATAAAGGTTAAACAAAGATGGGATGAGCAAACGTTTGGTTAAATCACCAGAAGCACCAAAAATAACAATCATACATGGGCTGGGTGGGGTTTCTGAATCATTAAGCACCGATGCAATATTCAATTCAACGTCGTGAGCTTTTGGGGTATGCGTACCGTTCATGTTTACCAACTTTACACGTAATCATTCTTTTGCAATGTTACTTTCAGTATGGTGAATTGAAAATGAAGCGCAATGTTTTTTACGCCAACTTGTTTTTTTGTTTCATGAGCAGGAGACATGATGCCATTAAAATATAGCGCCGATATGCAAGCAGCAGGGTCATGATATTGGAAAACATGTGCATTTCTTTTATGTCTATGTCATTTTACGGTCATTATCAGTCGTTACTTTACGCGATTAATGCCAAGTGCATCAAGTGTTACAATGAAAGGTGAGAGCAACCATGAAATACGACAAAACAGTAGACTTAACCAACCCTGATTATTATATCAATCGGGAATTAAGTATGCTTGAATTTAATCAACGCGTGTTGGAGATGGCTTGCGACGCTAAAAACCCGCTACTTGAACGGCTACGTTTTTTATGCATTTGTACTTCGAATATGGATGAGTTTTTTGAAGTGCGCGTAGCTGTGCAAAAGCAAAAACAAGCTTTAGGCTCATTGCAGGTTGGGGCAGATGGGCTTACAGCAAGTGATATTTTGAGCCGTGTTCGTACCCGTGTTGATGAAATTGTGACGCAACAATATAAATTATTGAATGATGATTTGCTGCCGAGCATGCGCAATGAAGGCATTGCGTTTTTGCACCGTGAAGAATGGAATGATGCACAACGGCAATGGATTAATTCATTTTTTAAACGTGAACTTTTACCTGTGCTTACACCCATTTGTTTGGATCCCGCGCATCCATTCCCAAGACTCTTAAGCAAAATTTTGAATTTCATGGTGTCTTTGGAAGGTAAAGATGCCTTTGGGCGGGACACGCAGTTTGCTGTGGTACAAGCTCCACGCTCGATTCCGCGTATGATTCGTTTGCCTGAAAACATAGCAACTTCAGATCATTGTTATGTGTTTCTTTCTTCAATTATTCATGAAAATGTAGACCATTTGTTTCCTGGTATGAAAGCGAAATCTTGCCATCAATTTCGGATCACACGAGATAGTGAGCTCGATCTTGATGAAGAATTTAAAGATTTGAAACAAGCTATTGCGGGTGAGCTGCTAGAACGGCGTTTTGGCAACCCTGTGCGCCTTGAAGTTTCTACCCGTTGCCCTCAAGAGTTAACTGATTATTTGCTGCTGCAATTTGGCTTACAAGAAAACGATTTGTACCGCGTGGAAGGCCCTGTGAATTTATATCGCATGTCTTCTGTGATTGATGAAATCAACAGCCCTGATTTAAAATTCCCACTCTTTGACCCTGGTATGCCGGAAGCATTTTTAGGTGAAGATTTGTGCATGTTTAGTGCTATTCGTCAGAGTGATGTTTTATTGCATCATCCTTTCCAAAGCTTTGAGCCTGTGGTTGAGCTTTTAAACCAAGCCGCTGCCGACCCTGATGTGTTGGCGATAAAACAAACGCTTTATCGGGCCGTGCCAGGCTCACCGATTGTCAGTGCACTCATCAAAGCTGCGCGAGCCAACAAGGAAGTCATTGCCGTGATTGAGCTTAGAGCGCGTTACAATGAAGAGGATAATATTAACCTCGCCGAGAGTTTGTCGGCAGCAGGTGTGCAAGTGGTGTATGGTGTGGTGGGTTATAAGACACACTGTAAGATGATGTTGATTGTGCGCAAAGAGGGCAAAAAGCTTCGCCGTTATGTGCACTTGGGCACTGGGAATTACCATAGTGTTACAGCACGTTTTTATACTGATCTTGGTTTGATGAGTTGTGATACAGCTTTAGGTGAAGATGTACATCGCATCTTTCAACAGCTTACAGGCATGGGCAAAGCATCCAAGCTAAAAACCATGCTGCAAGCTCCTTTTACCTTGCACAGTGGTTTGATTGAATACATTAAAATTGAAACAGCCAATGCCAAAGAAGGTGGGCGCGCGCGTATTATTGCTAAAATGAATGGTTTAGAAGAGCCTGAAATTATTCGCGCTTTATATGAAGCTTCCATGGCAGGGGTGAAGATTGAATTGATTGTGCGTGGTATTTGTTGCTTACGTCCGGGTGTAAAAGGTTTATCAGAGAATATCCGAGTGCGTTCTATTTTAGGCCGTTTTTTAGAGCATAGTCGTGTTGTTTATTTTTATAGCGGTGGTGAGCCGGTGGTGATGTGTTCGAGTGCGGATTGGATGACACGTAATTTGCATCATAGGGTGGAGACTTGTTTCCCTATGCAGCAAAAGAAATTGGCTTCTGCTGTAATCAACACAGCTTTAAAACCTTATTTTGCTGATAATGTCGGTGCTTGGAATCTGAGAAGTGATGCGACTTACCATAGGGTGAGTTCTAAAGCTAAGCAGCGTTCAGCTCAGATGGAGTTGATGGAGGAAATGGGCAGGCTTGAGAAAAAGTAATGGCTCTCGTATTGCCTGCTTAGCCTTGCTGGGAAATGGCGATACCCTAAACGGACGGGTTTTCGTTGAACTCTACAAGCAAAGGTGTTGCAAAAGCTTGTGCAAAATAATCGGCTGTTTGCATGGCTGCCCAACGTTCTAATAAGAGTTCGCCTGAGCCTTCTAGGGTGAGATGAATGGCTTCCTTCTCAATTTGAAGTTTGACTTGGCTAACGCGATTGCGGCGCTCACGATTTAAAGCAATAGCCAAGCGAAGCAAAGCGCTGAGTTGCCAAACTTTCTTTTTATCAGCATTGTTTAAAGCTGCAAAACCAGCATGTTCCTCGCTTGGCGAGGCTTTACGCTGATAACGAAGCACTTGCGCTAAGACTTGTCTATCGCGGTTGGATAAACCCAATAAAGGTACTGCAGATATCAAATATGCTGCTTGATGATGATGAGATCGCACATTGATGTACATGCCCATTTCATGCAGTGATGCCGACATCTGGAGCAGCAGCCTATCCAGTGCATTAAGCTCATACTTGGATGCCAGTTGATCAAAGAGAAGCCAAGCAATTTGATTGACCCATTCGGCATATTTACGATCAACATGGAATTTTTTAGCAAGGCTCTGCCCCATGGCAATCAAGTTGCCATATTGGGTTTGAAACATTTCTTCTTTGCTGTCCATCAAATCGAGCAAAACGCCATCGAGTAAACCTGAATCAGGTAGCATCATGGTTTTGGCTTTGCATACTTTCATGATTTGATGGAATACCATCGCCGCAGGTAGAATAACATCAGCCCGATCAGGGCGTAGACCCAACACGCTGATACGCTCTTCAAAAGTGTTGTTTTGTAAAATTGTGATTAATTGAACCAGTTTTTTGCGTTCTATGCAGGTCGCAGATTCGGAGAGTTGCAGCTGTACAGCAAGTTCACCAAGGGCTGTGGCGTTGCCACCGGTTGCCACGCAGTAATCAAGTTTCCCTCTAACCATATTCTGTTTAATCACTTGTGTGACATCCACAAGCCGTTCTTTAAATCTAAGATTGAAATCTTTGGTGTGCTGCTGCATTTCTATGAGTCGCACAGTGCCGATATTAAAGCTTTGTGCGGATAATACTTTGCCTTTTTGAGTGATGGATACCTCAACACTGCCACCACCCATATCAATCAAAAGGGCGTGCTTATCGGATAAATCAAGGTGTTGACTGATAGCATATTGCACAAGGCGAGCTTCTTCTTCGCCAGAGATAAGGGTGAGCTCAATGTCTGTTTCGCGCAAGATTCTAGCGATGAGCTCTTGTCCATTACTCACATCACGCATCGCGCTGGTTGCAATGGCTTTGTATTTTTGGATGTGATGTTGATTTAATAAGGTGCGAAATTCATGGAAAGCTTCCATAGCATCATCCATGGTTTGGGGGCTGAGCTTGCCTATGGTAAAGGCATCGTGACCTAGGCGGACAGGTGCTCGGTAGCGTTGAATCATTTGGGTGTTGCCATCAGCATCAAAAGTAGCAATACCCATGCGCATAGCATTGCTGCCAACATCAATGGCTGCGATTAATGCCCCTTCTTCAAAGTTGTTATTGATTTCAACGAGCTGTTTAATCTCCATGAGCAAATACTGACATGTTTATCTGCTTGTAACAGCTTCAATTTGCATAAGCTAAAAAAGTAGCAACTTTTTTGGGGAAATGTTGCATGAAGCATGTTGAAGCGAAATAAGAAACGTAATTCTTAAGATGCATAGTTGTTATAATCAACGGCTTAGATTGTGCATCTGCCTTGATTTAACGATAGGCTTGGCGATGCAAGAAAATGATGCAACACGGGCGCAATGTTGAATAAGAAGTATGGAGTTTAGGCGATGATAGAAAATATGATGCAATTTGCCATTGCAAGCGGGGCGTGGTTTTTAGTTTTTGTTCCAGCTTATGCTAAATGGTTGGATCCTGTGTATGAAATTTGTATCAAGTATTGGCGCAAATTCATGAATTCAGAGAGTTTTGCCCTCATCGCTTTGGCTGCGGGTTTGTTTATTCTACCCATACTCATCATTGATAGAATTGATTCAAATGTCATAAAGTATGCTGTGATCGGTGCTGTTGTAGGCTTTGCCCTTGGTTTGATTGTCTACGCGGATAGACACAAAACTTGAGATTTGGTTTGTTATTGCAGCCAGCCTTTGGACGAGGCGGATTTTGCTAAGATAACCAAACCCACGCCGATTACGATGGCTATTAAAGGCATCACAATCGCGGGAGTGCCCATGGTGTTGATTGCATCGGAGAAGAAGTAGATGTGGGATGTTTGAGCAAGTATTCCGAAAATAGAAATGATAAAGAAACTCAGCGCCCATTTTTTTCTAAAAAGCAATCCGAGGCTACCTAACAAGCCACCAAATACCTCAACTGCAAACACAATATTCACCCAAAGCGGCATGTTTTGATACAAGTGTTGCTGGTTTTCAGGCATGCTGTTGATGACATATTCTGGTGCAAACACACGCATGAAAAATGATGATGTGTCCATCAAATACCAAAACAAAGCGATGCTTGAAATCATCCAAAACCAAGCAGGTAGCGATGGCTTGGTTGTATTTTCTGTGGGGTTGAGTGTGTTTTCTTGCATAGGAATTTCCTCCGAAGAAAATAATTTATTCATCCTGACTCATAGTGATGAATTTGAAATGTAACACATTGCTGCCTGAGAAGCACCCTAGCTGGAAAGCAAGGTTTAGGATTTATGGACGCTCATCAAACTGTTTTAAGTCGTCGGTGATTTCAAACCACGGAGCCTTTGAGCCAACAAAGATATGAAATGTTGGTTTCTGTGTCGGCACATCATTCAATACACCAAATCTGATATTACACATGTTTGTTTTACGTTTTTTTGAGAACAAACTGGAGCCACAGGTTTTACAAAATGCCATATCTGTCTCTTCTGACTTTTGATAATAAGTTAAGGCATCTTCGCCTTCGAGGATATTAAGTTTAGATAAACCTACACCGCCTGCTGTAGAAAGAAAAAAAGAAAGGGGTCTACCATTGTATTTTGCATGGTAGCAAAGGTTAAACATCCCCGCTAAAGTTGTACATGGTGGGGGTGTGGCTCTTGGGGTTCGCAGGCCGTTAGGTTCTGCTCGACTCTTGAAATGCCGCCCCTGCCATCCATGTAT
>JAJFLD010000065.1 GCA_021772875.1 Ghiorsea sp.
GTAACGTTCCAACGCCCTGATGGTTCAGATGGTATACTTGGCCTCACCATCAACAGTATTTTTGACAATAGCATAGACAATGGTTTTTTATTGCTTGGCTCAGACATTACCAAACGCTTAAAACTTGAAGGTCAACTCCAGTTGGCACAAAAGATGGAAGCCATTGGCGAATTAGCAGCGGGTATCGCCCATGAAATCAACACCCCCTTACAATATGTTGGTGATAACATCCGTTTCCTTCAAGAATCCTTTGGCGAAATGTGTGAACTTCGCGATCGTTATTATCAATTGATTCAGCATTGCGAAGCAGAAAAATTTGCTGCCGACATGGTGGGAAATCTTAAAAAATTCAATGAAGAGGCTGATATTGATTTTATCATAGAGGAAATACCTCCTGCCATCAGTCAAAGCTTAGATGGGGTAGACAAAGCCAGTCGAATCGTCGCGGCGATGAAGGAGTTTTCACATCCTGGTCAAAAAGAGAAGATGTTAACCGACATCAATAAAATTTTGGATAGCACAGCCACAGTTGCCAAAAACGAATGGAAATATGTGGCCAAAATGAACACAACATTTGATGAGCACTTACCCCTGGTTAAATGTTTGCCTGAAATCAATCAGGTTTTCCTCAATATGATTGTCAATGCCGCCCATGCCATCGCTGAAAAACTTGATACCAACAGCACTGAAAAAGGGGAAATCACGATTCACACAAGCCACAATGAAAGCCATATCGAAATCAGAATCAGTGATACAGGTAGAGGCATTCCTGCCGACCACTTGCGTAAAATATTTGATCCCTTCTTCACCACCAAAGAAGTTGGCAAAGGTACGGGGCAAGGCTTAGCCATTTCTCACAATATTGTTGTTGAGCTGCATCAAGGTACTTTGGAAGTTGAAAGCGAAGAGGGCATAGGCACAACATTCATCATCCAATTACCTATTGCACAAGAGGAAGTGTGATGGACAGCCCTAAAATCAAAATCCTTTTTGTCGATGATGAACAAGAAATTCTTCAAGGTCTTAAACGCATGGCAAGAGCGATGCGTCATAATTGGGATGTCAATTTTGCTCTTGGTGGCGCGAAAGCTTTAGAAATCATGGCAAAACAAGACTTCGACATTCTTGTCACGGATATGCGTATGCCTGGCATTGATGGCGTCCAATTGCTGCAAGAATCACTTGAGCACTACCCGCACATGATTCGCATTGTGCTCTCTGGTCAATTCGACCTAGACAACTTTATTCGTTCAGGTTGGCCTGCCCACCAATTTCTTTCCAAACCTTGCGATACAAACACCTTGAAAAAAACCATTTCACAAACCTTTGCCATGCGTGAGCTTCTTGAAAATTCACGTTTAAAAGATTTGGTTACACGAGCAAATTTCCTCCCTAGCCTACCATCCCTTTACCTTGAAATAGAGCAAGAGCTACGATCCACTGCGATTTCCATGCAAAAAATTGGCGACATCATTGCCCAAGATGTCGCCATGACAGCCAAAGTTTTACAATTGGTCAATTCCCCTATTTTTGGTTGTCGTCGTAAAATCAAAACACCAACACAAGCTGTTGTGATGCTTGGTGTGGATGTCATCAAATCACTCAGCCTCTATTTGCAAACATATGCCGTCATGCCTACGCCTGCAGGTGTTTCACTGGAAAGACTTTCAAAACAAGGCATTGCTGTAGGTGCATTAGCGAGAGAAATCGCCAAAATGGAGGGTAAGGATGATGTTGTTTGTAGCGATGCCTTTTTGGCTGGTATTCTACAAAACATTGGCAGGCTGATTATCCTTAGCGGTTTCCCCGAAGCGTATAAAGATATCACAGCCCAAGCACATGAAAAAAACATGCCTGTCTGGAAAGTAGAGCAACAAGTGCTCGGTGCCAGCCATGCAGAAATAGGTGCATACCTCATCGCGCTTTGGGGCTTGCCTACTGCCATTGTTGAAAGTGTGGCTTACCATAATACCCCTTCCCAATGCTCAGATAAAAATGCCTCTTTTGCTTTGACTGCCGTACATGTCGCCAATGCTCTTGAAAAAGAGCCAGGGCTTGATGCGTCCGTGATCAACAATGATTTGGATCTTGAATATCTTAAAAAAAAGGGGCTAACCGAACACCTACCCCGCTGGCAACAACTTTATCAAAAAATGAAAACATCATAGAGGAAAAGATATGAATAAAAAAATTCTTTGCGTCGACGACGACCCTAACATTCTTCAAGGTTATAAAAGAAGCCTAAGAAAACAATACGATTTGCATCTGGCAACGGGTCCAGAAGAAGGCCTGCAAATGATTAAAACTAAAGGCCCTTTTGCCGTTATTGTATCTGATTATGCTATGCCCAGCATGAACGGTGTCGATTTTCTCATTGAAGCGAAAAAACTTGCTCCGGATACCGTACGCATGATGCTCACTGGTTTTGCAAATATGGATAATGCTATCAAAGCCATCAATGAAGGTAGTATTTTTCGCTTTCTCACCAAACCCTGCGCACCAGAAACACTTGCCCGTTCACTCGATGATGGCATTGAGCAATACCGACTTATTTTGGCTGAAAAAGAGCTGCTTGAGCAAACGTTGTTTGGCAGTGTGCGTGTCTTGAGCCAAGTCTTGAGTTTGGTTAATCCTGCTGCCTTTAGCAGCACATCACGCATCAAGTTTTACATGAAACATTTATCCCATGAACTTGGCTTGACTAACATCTGGCGTTTTGAGCTGGCTGCCATGCTTTGTGAGTTGGGCAGCATCACCCTACCCTCTGAAACATTGGCAAAAATTTCCTCTGGACAAGAATTATCACCCAATGAACAAGAAATTTACGATGCTCACCCCGCACTTGCAGCCGAGCTGTTACAAAAAATACCACGTTTGGGCACGATTTCAAAAATGATTCAGCTACAAAGAACACCTTGCACCAAACATCAAGATCCCAAAGACAGAAACCTACCTCAAAACATAGCTCTTTTGGGCGGTTTTATGTTGCACGTTTGCCTTGATTTCGATCTGCTTTCAGGACAAAAAATGAAAATCCCTAATGTCATCAAATTGATGCGTACACGCATTGGCATGTATCACCCCGCCATTCTTGATGCCATGGCAACTGTTGAACGTGTTGAGCGCAAAATGGTCTTAAAAAACATGAAAATTCAAGATGTTCAAGTCTTTATGCTTGCTGATAAGGAAATCAAAACCAAAGGTGGCCTGCTGCTTATGGCTAAGGGTCAGGAAGTGACCAAACCTACGCTTGATCGGTTACACAGTTTTTACAGAACGGCAGGCATTGCCGAGCCTGTCAGAATGCAAGTGCCTATGTGATTTTGAGAGGCTCTTGAAAAGGTTCTTATTTATTCCATCTGTGCAAGGTATTCTCTTGCTTCATCTGAAGCTTTATAAAGGTATGGTCTGAGTATTTCCAGTTGTTCAGTGCAGGCTTCTGCATCACCTGCTGCTGCAGAATTTTGCATAACACGCAAAAGCTTGGGTAGCTCAGCACCTTTCATGAGCATGCAGCTTCCAATCAGTTTATGAGCAATGCGTCCAAACTCTAGCCATGATGCGTTTGCCGCCGCCTGATCCAACAAACTTAATGCTTCCAAATTGCTATCACGCACCCGCTTTAACAACTTCGCTGCACTCTTTTCATATTGCATGATACACGCAACATCAAGCAATTGTTCATGCAGTGGCGGCATACAAGCCAACGAAAACGCTTGCCCTTGTTTATGCGCTGAGGCTGTTTGTTTGATATCTTCTTGTTCATTTGCTGCTGTATGGATTGCTTCACCATGCAAGTAAACTTTAAGTTTAGCTGCCAGTTGATGCGGTTGAAATGGCTTGGTTACATAATCATCCATGCCTGCATCCAAACAACGTTGAAGATCTTCTTTCATGGCGTTGGCCGTTAAAGCCACAATGGGCATACGCAGACCACTACCTCTCTCAAGCTCGCGAATCTTCTGGCTGGCTTCCAAACCATCCATTTCGGGCATTTGCACATCCATCAGAATAAGATCAAAACCACCTTGCTGCCAAATTTCTACAGCCTGTTTACCATCATTGGCAACACTTACCACCAGCCCCATGTCTTCGAGCTCTTCTTTAGCAATAAGTTGATTGATGGCATTATCTTCAGCCAACAACACTTTTTTACCTTGAAATAAAGTGTTGGCGACAGCGTGTTGTTGTGGATGAACTTCCACATCTTTAAAATCAAATATGCGATTTATCAATGTTACATCAGAAAACATATCGACTGGGATAGCAAAGGAAAAAACCGAGCCTTTGTCAGGCTCACTGCTGACCTGCAAATGACCACCCATGATTTCTATCAAACGCTTGGCAATATTTAACCCTAACCCCGTGCCACCATGTTTTCGTGTTGTCGATTCATCTGCTTGCGTAAAGGCTAAGAATATTTTTTCCAATTGGTTGCTGTTCATACCAACACCTGTATCGGCAATAGCAACATCAATCCAGCCTTTCGTCTGATCCTGCAAAGGCTGGCGAGATGTCATACTTACGCTCACCTCACCTGAGGCAGTAAACTTCACTGCATTACCTACAAGGTTGATTAGAATCTGACGCATCCGCAGAGGGTCGCTCATCAGTTTTGTTGGCATGGCTTTAAGCTCAACTTTAAGCTGGATACCTTTTTCTTCTGCCATGGGTGCAAGTGAAATCAAAGCAGACTGAATGAAGGATTCAACATGAATGGCGGCATGTTCAAGCTGCAATGCATCTGCCTCTATTTTACTGAAATCAAGAATATCATTGAGCAAAGCAAGCAAATCATTAGAGGCTTGTTGGGCGCTATGAAGATAAACCATACGTTCTTCTGGTGATAGCGATGTTTTGGTCATGCGCCGAAGTAAACCAATCACACCATTCAGTGGTGTGCGGATTTCATGACTCATATTCGCTAAAAATCTAGACTTGGATTGATTGGCTTGTTCAGCTTTAGCTGCCAATTGAACAGCTTCTTGAGTTTTATCTTTTAAAGCCTGGTCTCGTTTTTCCAATTGCTGCAACATATCATTAAAACCATGCGTGAGTTGACCAAATTCATCCTGACTCAGAACATCCAACTGCAAAGCATAGTTTTGTGTTTGCGCGACTTTTTTCATGCCTGAAACAAGTGCTATTACGGGATTGCTAAACTCACGTTGCAAACGTTCTGCCAAACTATACACAACTAAAAAACCAATCAAAAGCAGCAACAAAGCAAGTATTAATATTTTTAGCATATCAAAATATAAAGGCTTCAAGCTTGCCGATAGTTGAATATAACCAAGCGTTGCCCCATCAAAAACAATACTAGAAAAAACATCAATGTGATCAAAATTTAAAGCAGATATAGTCCTTGAATCACCCGCTGCGATATATTGCGGCAACATGGGCTGCTCAATCACAGACATGTCTTGCCTTACAAATTGTGCAAATATGTTTCCTTGTTTATCGAAGATCATGGCCTGTTTAATATCTGGCTCATGATCAAGTGCCGATAACAATTGTGTTGCGGTTAATGGATCAGAAAAACTTAATGCCGCGGAACTGTTTGTACCTATAATTTTAGACATCGTACTCAAACGCACGATAGTGGCATCATAATAACTCAGTGCGCCATAAATACTGTACACTAGTGCTGCCACCAACAAAGCTGTACCACTCACCAACATCATCATACGCCGCAACTTGTGTGCAATCGACAATGGTATATCCGTTGATTTGTTTTTTATTTGTCGGGTCATGGTTTTTTCTCCGATAAATTGAGCAGCGTTGACATTTGCAGCAACGGTGCGGCAATGCGTAAACCTGCTTGTCTCACCGCAGCCATATTAATCACAAAACCCAGCCTATGATTACGCCTGATGATTTCGATCATACCACCAGCTTTTGCAAAACCTGGCACATCACTTACCGTCAAAGTGGCATGGGTGATAAGTGTTGCAAGCTTTTGTTGGAAAGATTTATCAGCTGATTTGCTGGCAAAAGCCAAGTGGCATGTATTGATGCCTACCATATCATCAGGCAAATAAGTGAGTTTGATCGAAGCCCCTTGCTGAAAGGATTGCATGCTCAAAGCATCAAGATATGCCCCAAAATCATCGTGCTGTGCAACGCAGAACGTGAGTGGTTCTGAAGTTGGTTCCACAGCAGCAGGCCAGGTTACAAAACGTGACAGTTTATAAAGCAATACGGCTTTGAGCTGATTACTTGTCACATCCTCTTGTGCATATACCTTGGGGACAAGGCAAGCAAAAGAACCTGCAATCAATAAAGTTATCAACAAAGGTTTGATTCTCTGGCCACCAAAGGCCAGAAGGTAAGCAATCAATGTTTTCATCGCCGAATCATTAAAATGCCAGCGTTATGGTTCCTGCTATTGAGCGCTCAACAGCAGTTGGTCGGATGAATTGTATACTTGTTTCCTGAATAAACTCGATATGCCTTGCATGCAATAAATTTTGACCCAAAAC
The DNA here is from genome assembly GCA_021772875.1 of Ghiorsea sp. GTDB lineage: Bacteria > Pseudomonadota > Zetaproteobacteria > Mariprofundales > Mariprofundaceae > Ghiorsea. The sequence continues at coordinate 6,483 of JAJFLD010000065.1, forward strand.
AGCCACTTCTAAATTTTCATTCGCTTGCCAAGCAAGCCTGACATCCATCTCAGTATAAGCTGCTGCTGGCTGTGTACCTGCGACAACATTATCTGCATTGTCGTGGTACAACTGACTGTTGTAGCGGCCCCATATATCCAACTCAACATTTGAAAACAATGACATATGAGAGCGAAGCGATACTTGTTGTTTAGGGCTTGAGCCTTCAGCTGCGGTGATGGAAGTTGGGTCAGGGCGTCCACTTATGGTATCGAGTTTTATGTTGATATAGCTATATGCCAAACGAAGTTGCCATAGGGAGGTCGCTTGCCAGTCGGCAGCAACTTCAAGACCGTAGGAAAAACCTTTGATATTATTTCCAACCTCTATCGTGGTTAAAGCCGTTTGATCAAAGGTGCGGAGTTTGTCATAAACATTATAAAACGTGGCAATATCAAGGTTAAAGCTTTCATCCAGCTGCGTTCGGTAGCCCAATTCATAAGCAATAAGACTTTCAGATTGTACGTTTGTCGTGCCCTTAGCCAATACGGGTACTGCCACAGGAATAAACGGTGGTAGCGGCGGAACCACTGCAATCACAGCCTGCCCATAATTATCCGCTCGTGATGGTGTGTGCACAGCCTTGGATATTGCACCCCATAATGTTTGTTCATCATCAATAGACCATGTCATACGTGCATTGGGTTGCACTTCCCACCCTGTAAAATCATTGCGCTCAAATTTTGAACCGACAATAAGATGCAAATCATCTGAACCAAGGCGAATATCATCCTGTAAAAAACCACTTATGACTGCATTGCCTGCATTTGGTGCTAGGAGTGAAATAGCAAAGGTATTTCGTATTTTCTCTCTTATATTTCGATAACCCAAGCCCCAAACAAGCTGCTGCATATCACCAAGATCAAAATGATGTTGAAAATCAATATCAAAAACATCGTATTGTTGGCCAATGTATGCTTCATCGCGTTTGGTATGATCCACATAAAACTGCAATGATGTCGTATCATCACCGCCCAGATCATGCTCCCAGCGCGCAAGTGTGTTCCAACCTGAAGCTTTGAATTTATCCTGCACTGCACCAACATAAGGCGGAGTTGCTTGGGTCATTTGGGCAATAAATTGATTGCCATTATTATGATATATATCCCCTTGCACAGTAAAAACATCCGCACTGCTAAGCTCTGAATCAATGCGAAAACCGCCTCCCAAACTATCCCAACTATCCCCTGCTGGTGCTGCTGTAAGGTTATCAGCTAAATCTTTTTGTTTCTTATACTTCACATAAGCTTTGGCAAACGTGCGATCACCCATGGCACCGCCATAACGCAATGCGCCAATATTTTCTTGACTTCCAGCACGTGCAACCCAAAGACCACCTTGCGCATCAATCGCTTTTTTAGTGATAACATTGATAATGCCATTAACAGCATTACTACCCCACAGTGTGGCGCCAGGTCCACGTATGACCTCAATGCGTTCTACATCTTCAAGCAGCGTGTCCTGAACATCCCAATACACACCTGCAAAGAGTGGTGAATAAACACTTCGCCCATCAATTTGCACAAGCAACTTGTTGGCAAAACGCCCATTAAAACCTCGCGCACTCACTGCCCACTCATTGGCATTGATACGCGCCACATTAACACCTGGCACCATGCGAAGTGCTTCAGGAATACTACTGGCCCCCGATCTGCGAATATCTTCAGCTGAAATCACAAAAACCGCAGCACCTGCATGACGTAACAATTCATCTTTGCGCGATACTGAATTCACTTCAACATTCAAAAGCTCACTCAACGACATGGCTAAATATTTATTTTCTTCAGCTGCCTCAAGTTGTGGCATAAAACCTAACCACAAAAGCATCAACATCAGGGTGGATTTCCATCGCACTGTTTTACTCAAAAAATCCTTTATAAAAAAACAAAACTTAAAACAACCATGCCGCATAAACCCCTCCACTATTGATGAAACACAGCAAACCTTATGCCATAGGCTCAATTCTTTATCCTCCCTTCAAGATGCGCTGAGATGGATAAGCTGCATTGTCATCGGAAATGACAGACAGTATTCAATAGTGATTGCTTTTGAATATTGATATCACTTATCATGCCAATAAATTTAGTACGCTCTAAATTCGAACGCATAGTTTATATATTGATACACAATGAACAACGAACATCTAAAAAACTAACTTCTTTTAATGGCTGATTAAGGATTTAATGTACTGTATGTAAAAAGCATGCACATTTCATCTAAAGATCCCAAACCAAAATAGGTGGCTTGGTTTACGCCTGTGGAGTCATAATAACAATCCAAACGAATTTTATCCGAGCTCTTTAAGAGAACTGGAGTCTGATAATCAAAAAACCTTTGCCAATTACGTCGCCAATGAGGGATATCGCCTAAACACTGCTCCTGCCCAGCAGAATTGATGCGTGTCACCCGCATTTGACGTCCTAACTGGTGTGCATGTGGCATAATTTTCCATAGATTTGAACTCTGCGTTGCACCTAGATAGCTAGAGAGATTGAATATTTTACTATTAAGAACGTTACTTTGATTGGGTGGTATATATATAGAAGCATCATTAAATTCTTGAACATAACCTTCTTTAGCAACCTTATTCTTATACTCCAATTTCAGGGTACTTTGATCAGGGAAACTGCCCGAAGCAATGTTGTAATGCACTTGCATAATAAGCTTTTGCCCTGCTGTAAATCGAATACCTGTATCAACAGGAAAGCGGGTAACACCACTACCTGGCCCCCAAGCCCCAACCAAACTATCAGCTACCCCGGTCCCACCAAAACAACTGTAACCCAATCCAACTTCCTTGGATGCTTTAATCAATGCTTGTTGATATGCCACATCACTTGTTTTAAACAACAAAACATGATGTACAATACGCTTGTCGCCAGGTTCTAATTCATAGGCGGTGAGAAATTTCTGTTGCGTCAAACCCGAATCCATAGGGAAACATCGATAATCATCCGGCCCACTGGATGGGACATAAAAATTTGCCATCGTTAAAGAGTAGGCATCAATATTTAAATGCTCCAACAGCTGTGGCGGCGTTGCCGGTTTCACAGGGCCTTCTGGCATGCCTTCAGCTAACCATCGCGAAAACCTGTTGATTTCTGCATCCGTTAACCAACCGTGATTCTTAAAAGTCTGACATGACCCACTCGCATCCATGCTGTATGGCGGCATGGTGCGATTGGCCGTGGCTATTTTCATATCCGTAGCCATCATTTTAGCTTGCTGATAATCTTCTAAAGGAAAGGGCGCAATTTCGCCGTTGCTATGGCAGGCAACACAGTACTTGGCCAATAAAGGTTGGATATGCTCGCTGTAGGTCGTTGGTGTAGTTGGCGCGGCTGAATCATCAGCCTGACAACCACATAATAAAAACATCATACATGCACAGATAAATTTAAAAAAAACTATCTTCACCGTTGTTCTCCCATCTGACGCTCAAGTACCGCCCAACATCATTCGTAACAGCCTTCATATGTATTGAATTTTAAATACCATCTCAATAAAGTATCTATGGTGTTTAGCTTTGGCTCAATTGAAGTTATTTAGTCAACCGCGTTACTGCTCCGTAACTCTAAGCACTTGATCAACTGCTACGTTTTTTAAAATTTGCGTACGACCACTGGGCCAAATGATATTGATACTATCTATACTTGTATTACCGGCTAATCCAAAATGTATTCTTGCTTGGTTTTGCGTATTTTTATGAATACCCGCATTTTGTTCTCTTTTTTGCGTTACCTTTCCGCTTGTTAAATACACCACAGCTCCAACACCCTCGGTTTGAGAAAAGCGCCCCACCAAATCAATTTCTATCCAATGGTTTTTCCCTCCTATGTTGTGAAACAGCTGTTGCGGGCCACTTAGATTCAATGGTTTCAAACCTTCACCATTGGTAATAAACAAATCTAAATAGCCATCTTGATCATAATCTGCATAAGCAACACTATCGCCAATACCCAATAAACTACCTGCTGCCCCTCCTGCATTTTTAATGATCGCAAACACACCCTTGCCCATATTTTTTAACAATATATTTTCTTTGTTTAGTGCCGATCCTGATTGAACGATATATAAATCCAAGTTCATATCATTATCAAAATCAGCTGCCACCACTGACTTCCCTTGAACCGCAGGCACAGCGCTACTCATAAATTTTCCAGCTTTATTTAGAAACAACGTCCCATTTACAGGTGCTTCGTTATTTAACCCTGTAACTGATATAAGCTGGATATTTGTCGCTGATATAACCGCGTTCAGTTTCGAATGAACATCAAATCCACGCACTGTCCATTCGGCTTTTGTTGGATTATAGCCAATATATGCACCTGGCTTATTTTGCGGCAGAAGACCTGCCGAACTTGGGTTTGCTGGGTCTAATATGAACGAACTGGTTGTTGGATTTGTGCCTGCCCCTCCAATAAACACACTTGCAAAAGTCGTGCCACCCAACTGAAATGTGACGATGCCTTGTGCAGTAAACACAAATTCTTTCATGATATTACCTGTGAGCACCAATTTAGCGTTCAATTCATTTGCCGAAGCTTTGGCCACTTGAGATTCGGAAGTGACTAATGAGCGTGCTACATACACATCAGTAAACTTATCATTATTAAAATCGCCAAATGCTGCATCTTGCGCATTTGAGCTGACAGGAAGAATCTTTGACGTGGAAAGACTTTTCAGAGGCAATGTCCTCATATCAAAAATCGCATCAGGAAACCGATAACCCGAGACAATGATTTCTTGAATATCATCATTGTTCAAGTCTGCCAGTTGCACTGATTTCTGATCGGCCAATGGCAAAATAAACCCTAATGACGCTCTAGATGCCAAAAAATTCGCTGTCTGCACATCTTGTAAAAAAACTTCCGATTCGCCTCCTGAGCGATAAAAACCTGAAAAAACAAAATCAGTAAGGCCATTGTGATTCAAATCAATAGGGAGTGGCGTTCTGCCTCGACCTGCGGGGTAACTCAAACCCTTGGCAACAGCCAGATCAATAAAAGTACCTGCCTTGTTGAAAAAAACATGATTCGGGCCAGCTCCTTGTCCACTATTTGCTCCCACGAGCTCAACCAAGTCAAGGCTTCCATCCAAGTCTATATCCGTCCACACTGCACCATGCGTATCCGCATAAGGATCACCAAACCAGTATTGGTCTATAGCTTGCGTAAATGTGCCATTACCATTATTCACATATAAATCAGGTTTATTGGCGTGATTCCCTACCCATAAATCTGCAAAACCATCCCCATTAACATCTCCCCATGAGCCAGCTCCAAACGATGGCCCTGCCTTGGAAAAACCCGCCTGACTGGTAACATCTTCAAAAAAAGTTTGCTCGAGAACAACTGGAGAACCACTTACTGGAACATCATAATTCACCGAAGAAGATGAATTACAGCCAGTCATTATAAGTATCAACAGCGATAGCCAAAAGTACCTCATTATATTTTAAATCCACTTGTCGAATACTGAATCACAGACCTACCCCAAATTAATAACTTTTTTGCATCATAACATACTTTCGCGTGGCTACCATGATAAAGCGTCCCCAATCAAAGATTGGAAAACAAAGAGCAACATTGCTTTAGCTTATCCTTCACGACAAAATAGCCCAAAGTATATGAAATGAATGATGAACAATACTCAAAAAAATTCAACAATGCCCCACGAAAATAATACTTAACTCAAATCATCAACCAAATAAGTAACATCCCCATCATCACAGCCATCATCATTCTCACACTCCACCTATCCATCAATCGCTGTAGTTTTTGCATGTGCATCACGTGGAGGGATTGTAATACAATCTGATGGGCAGCATGCCTTAAAGCGTTTAATTTGTGCAGTTGCACATTGCGCCATTGGATGAAGTCCTCAAATTTTTGCTTCAAGTAAATGTTCAATTGTTTTATACCATGCAATGTTGTCTCAGGTGGCTGATGTTCATGCTCTACTCGGCCAAGAAGCAAAATCAGGCAAACCATGGAAATTACCAATACAGCAATGTAGGGATAAGCCAAATAATGAAAGTCATGCCACAAAGAGGGGTAAGTCAACCCTATGCCCAACAGCGCTATAAACAGGCTGGAATAAGCTATGGCAGCATAGGCAGGAAACAGTCTAATTTGACGGACAGCATAGAACTTAAACATGACATAAAGAATGCCAACCCCACCTATGCTTTGTAAGATTAGTCCCCATGCATCAAAATTGTACTGGCCTAGAGGTAACCAACGAAGCATGCCAAGCAACGCCATCGCAACGGGGACTGAAACCAATAGCAGCCGCTTCGGTGAAGATGTAGCACTGAATGTGGTTGAAAGCCACAAGCTAAATGGCCATATGCCTGCTTTAAGTGCAAAAGCACCAAGAACCATAGCCATATAGAAATCTGTTGTGGGTACATTGGACATGACTTGTTGGACAAGCTGAAATTGCAGATGTTCAGTGTTTGATGCAACCAGCAGCAATGCTTCGAACAGCGCTAAATCCGCTACAATCAGACAGATGAGATACAGCCTACCTGCTCGGCGCACTGCGTCGTTGCTACCATGAATCAGTAAACCATAAAACCCATAACTCATCAGGGTTGAAAAGCAGAAGAATGTGACGAGGTCGGAAGCCAAAATCAGACCTATATTACCACTCATCGTAAGCAGGAATAATGTGGCCAAATAATTGTTTGGTGCAGGGTGTTTTGTTCGCCACAACATCATAGCGACCAAGAGCCAAAGCGCTACGATAACAGCAAGAAGCCAACGGGTTTGCTCATCCAGCGAAAAGCTGGTTCCAAACAGCAGCCAAGGCACAGTTAATGTATTATCGACAACAAATAGAATCAGTAGCACCGCTGGCAACATAGCCAACAGCTGTGGCAATGGCAGCCGCTTATGCAATGCAGGCAAAGCCAGTAACAATGGCCAGCATACCGCAAGCCAGAGCAGAGAATCAGCAATACTCATGGTCAGTAAAACTCCCGCACTGAAATCAGCTTTGCCCAATCCAGTGGGCTAAATGGAAGCGTGGCCAGCAGCCCTGCTGCCAGAGCCAGCGCTGCTGTAATCAAGGGAGGCAATAGCAATGCCCAAGCAGTTTCCATGCGGCCAAAATCATGTTCATGCGGCCATGAGCTTGGCGTTTTTTTGAACCATGCAGCATACAATATGGGTAAAAAGTAGGCGGCGTTGAGCAGGCTGCTGCCCGCCAATACCAACAACACCCAGTTCTGCCCTGCCTCCAGCGCACCCATCCCCAGATACCACTTGCTGATAAAACCAGCCACTGGTGGTGCGCCAATCATGCCAAAAGCACCAACGGTGAATGCCGCCATAGTCCATGGCATGCGTTGCCCCACGCCATTCATCTCACTGACTTTGTGTATACCCAGTGTTTCAGCCAAATTACCTGCACAGAAAAACAACGTGATTTTCATCAGCCCCTGATGCACCAGATGCACCACCCCGCCAATCGTAGCTATAGGCCCTGCAATGGCGACACCGAGCACAACATAAGAGACCTGACTGATGGTAGAGAAAGCTAACCTGCGCTTGAGGTCATCCTGAAAAAGTGCGCGCAGAGAGCCATAGATAATCGTAAATCCTGCCAGCCATGCCAGTGGCTCCATAACCCCCAAACCTGTGGCAAAATCGACGCCAAAGACATCATAAACCACACGTACGATACCAAATGCACCAGCCTTCACCACAGCTACAGCATGCAATAAGGCACTCACCGGTGCCGGTGCCACCATGGCCAGCGGTAGCCATCCGTGAAGTGGTACAATGGCCGCTTTCACGCCGAGCCCTGCAATCATCAATACAAAAATAATAATCAGGGCGTGTCTGTGTTCCTCTCCTAGTCCAGCGAGGAACCCCCGTGGCGTAAATTCCAGTGTGCCAGTCAGGCTGTAAAGCCATGCTGTTCCCAGGAGCAATAAAGCTCCACCAATCATGGTGTATACAAGATAAGTATGCCCTGCTTTGCGTGCTTCTTCCGTACCGCGATGAATCAGCAGTGGGTAGGTTGCAAGTGTTAGCAGCTCATAAAAAATTAAAAAGGTAATCATATTACCCGATAGGGCGACACCCACTGTGGCGGTTACACAAAGGCTAAAAAAACCAAAGAAGCGACTGCGATGGGGTGAGCCTTCCAGGTAACCAATCGCGTAAATCGTGGTGACCAGCCATAGCACTGTGGAGAGGCCAACGAACAACAATGCCAGAGGCCCTGCCCTTAAAACAAACTCCAGATTTGGAAGCAGCGGCAAACGTGTCTCAAAATGATGTCCATTGTAAACACCCCAGACCATCCAGCTGACCAATGCCAGCTTAACAAACGCACCCAACAAATTAAGGGCCGTTCGCAGGCGTACCTGCTCTTCAGCCAGGGTAAAAATAACCAGGCCAGGCAGCAATGAACTTGCGACCACCAACAGTGGAATCCACGCATCCCAATTCAAGGCTGGCCTCCACTGATTGTAAATGGATTACCAATATCCATGAGTGGTATGATCAGCGGTGCGAGAAAACCGAGCAGAATAGCCCCACAGGCCAATAGCAATGCGACCCATTCCATCCTTGCCGGCACAGCATGTGCTTCATGGGATACTGGTGCTTTCGTAAAGGTTCGCCCCAACACTTTGAACACATATGCCGCGGCCAACAAACTGCCAAGAAGAATCACCATCACCAGATCCCAGCGCCCCTGTGAGAGTGCGGATTCAAGCAATAGCCATTTGCCGACAAAACCACCGCTTGGCGGCAAGCCAATAATGCTAACACCGGCCAAGGCAAAAGCTCCGGCAGTAAGTGGAAGGCGCTGCACCACACGATCCAAATCAGCGATGCGATCATGGCCGCCAAAACGTATCAGGTTACCAGCTGCGAGAAACATCGCCGCTTTGGCCAACGCATGTGATAATGCCAAATACGCAACGGCTATCCAAACTGTCGCACCTGCAATCGTAGCCAGTGGAAATGCGATGAACAGATAACCCAACTGGGCCACAGTAGAATAAGCGATAAGTAGTTTTAGCCGTGTCTGGCGGAGTGCTTGCAGCGAGCCCCAAATTACGGCGACTGAACCAAGCAGCCCGAACAGTGTTTCAGCACCGCCGCTGTGAGGGGCGAAAATCTCAAGCCACAAGCGCAATAAAATATAAAAAGCGCCCTTGATGACCAAGGCAGAAAGCAGTGCACTTACTGGTGCAGAGGCATTGGCATGGGTAGCAGGCAACCAGAAGTGCAGCGGCACCAATGCCATTTTAAGTGCCAAACCTGTCCCCATCAAACCAAACGCCACCCACAGTACAGGTTCAGATTTCGCCTGTGTGGCTAAAATGGCGATATCCACACTACCATAGCCATGGTAGAGCAGTGCCACACCAAGCAGGTAAGCCAGTGATCCCAACAGTGTTGTCAACAGGTAACGCATCGCTCCAGCCAGCGCATCCGGGCCGCCAGTCAACGATGCCAATGCCACGGCAGCCAGCCCCACCAACTCCAGCGTGATATAGAGGTTGAAAATATCGGCAGAAAGGTAAAGCGCGTTCAGCGATGCCAGCAGCAACAGCCATAGCGGCCAGAAGCGAGCCGCATCCTGATGCTTAAAATACGATGTTGCATAAATGCTGATGCCAAGCCCTACCAATGCGGTGATGGCAAGCATCAACAGGCTCAAACCATCCGCATACAACCCTATACCCAGAGGTGCTTCCCAGCCGCCGATGGCATGGTGATATACACCTGTCTCTCGCATCTGCCAGCCCAAGCCAACCACTGAAAGCAACAGCGCAAACAATGTCGTCACACCGATGAAGCTGGCTACTCGTGAGAAAAGGAAACACAGCACAGCTGCCGCCAGCGGCAGCAGAACTAAGATGATTGCCCAGTGGGTATCAGTAAGAAAGACTTGCAACAATTTCACTCTGTTGAATCATCGGGCAGCATTGCCCTACCCGTTTCGGTGGCGAGTTTCACCATCAAAACCAGAGCAACCGCCGTGGCCGATACTGCAACTACAATACCAGTAATCACCATGGCATGTGGTACCACATCAGGCAACGCATCGCCGCCATGCTTTGCCAATGCTACCAGCACAAGTGAAACGCCACTTCCCATGATATTGATTGCCAGAATTTTACGCAGCAAATGGTCATGAACAATCAAGGCATATAAACCAAGCACAAATAGTCCAATACCTGCCAGTGCAAAGCTAATATTACTCATGCTGTTCCTGACCACCTGAAAATAACGCCGCCAATGTTACAGCGATGGAAATCGTCGCTACTGCTTCAAGCAGTAAAATCAGC
>JAJFLD010000066.1 GCA_021772875.1 Ghiorsea sp.
CGTTCGTACATAGGTGTGATTGATATAAGGAACATAATATCTGCCCACATACTGCATCATGCGGCTCACGCCCACTTCATCTTCAGGTGTGACCAACAAATGCACATGATTTGTCATCAACACGTACGCATGAATTTTGCAGTGATACTTCTCCGCAGCTTCTTTTAACCACTTCAAATACGCACGGTAATCACTTTCATCAAAGAATATCGGATCACGGTTATTACCCCGCTGAACAACATGCACTGGCATTCCCGCAACATAAAAACGACGTTTCCTAGGCATAAAATCCCCCTTACCCAAAGCTTAACACCATCGCATCTCCATTTAAAGGGCTCTGACCCCTTTTTCTGCGACCAGTTTCCTTTCAAAATCAGTGGTTTCCACTCAGATAATGGTTCAGAATATATCAATCAACGTGTAGCTGCCTTGCTCAACGGTGCTTTGGTTCGATTAACCAAATCACGCCCTAGGCACTCTAATGAGTGCGTAGCCTGCCTGTGGTATAATGCATTGGCTGAAAGTAAAAACAATTCGGTTGTACGTAAAACCTTTGGTTATGTCCATATCCCACAAAAACATGCTGAACTTATGAATGCTTTCAATATAAACCATTTGAACCCATGCCTAAATTTCCATCGACCCTGTCACTTTCCAACCATAGAAATCAACGCCAAAGGAAAGCAGACACGACGTTACTTACAGAAAGATATGAAAACACCCTTTGAAAAACTAACATCCCTTGACCATGCAGCTGAATATCTCAAAGATGGTTTATCTTTGGATGCTCTCGAAACGATTGCTAAACAACAGTCTGATCTTGATGCATGGGAAACAATGCAGAAAGCTAGAAGTAAACTTTTTGATGATATCTTTGCACTAAACGTAAGAGTACAAAGAAACTAAAATATGAGACTGTGCTTTCAGACTCATTTATGGATTGGAAAATACTGTTTTTATTGTGCTTAGCTTTATACTGCTAGGAAAACAAAGAAAGAAGTCTTAGGCACCACCTTGGCAGTCAAGCATTTTTCGAGCCCGATTGGTGCCCGAGTCTCATATTTAACTCTTAATGATTCATACCTTTTTTCGGCCTTATGTATCTTGCATAAGTATTCAGATTCAACAAAAAGATATCACAAGCTTTAATAACATTAACCTTTTCCATTGCTCTAATGCGGAGAGGGGTTATTACGGTGATGAATCACTACAGGTGCACCAATTCACTTCATATTCATTCAATTGTATGGGGTACAGAAATATTCAAACCTGTAGCATTTTTCATGAGTAGCTGTTTGATAACGCCTGCATTACCCATCGCTTTCATGCCTAAACCGCGTAACTTAATCCAAGCTGGCCACTGCGCAGCAAATGTTTGATGCAAGGCTTCCATACTTGCCATTGTTGCCAACACATCTGGCATGCGCTGTTTCATATAACGGTTAAGTACTGATATATCGCCCCAATCCTCATCAAATTTGCGTGCATCCATAACTTCTTGGGCCAGAACCATAGCATCACGCAAACCAAGGTTTACCCCCAAGCCTGCCAAAGGATGAATTGCATGTGCGGCATCACCAATCAAAGCCAACCGTGGACGGACAATATGTCTTGCAAGCTGGCCTTGAAGCGGAAATGCAGCACGTTTGCCCACTTCAACAATACCACCAAACAAACCACCAAGATTAAGGTTAAGCTCGTGCATAAAATTTTCATCCGACAAGGCTAACAAAACATCTGCTCTGTCGTGCTTTGCACTCCACACAATAGAACACAGCTCACCAGACATCGGCAGCAATGCTAAGGGACCCGTATCTAAAAAGCGTTGGCATGCCGTATTTTGATGGCTAAAACGTGGTTTTACTGTTGCCACAATACCTTTTTGCCCATAATCACGTTGAAACACATCAATATCTGCCTGCTCTCTAAGCCAAGAACGTGCACCATCTGCACCTACAATCAACGGTGTTTTTAAATTGCGACCACTCTTGAGTGCAACACCAACACCATCATGCTGCCAAGTGATGGAAGCAATCTGCTCAGGGCAAAGCAACTCCACATCCATACTTTCTTTAAGCACTTGTTTGAAGGCATCAATCAGCACTGCATTTTCAACCAAAACACCCAATTTATCTTCATTCATTTCAGCAGCCTCAAAGCGAAGGCCACCCTGCTCTTGCCCATCCCAAATACGCATCGAAGTCATCAAACCTGCTTTATCTTGCAAAAGCTGCCATACACCTAAGCTTTGTAAGATATGGACATTGCCCTGCACAATGGCAGATACGCGACAATCACGATTCAAAGAGAGTTGCGGCTCTGTCTCAGCACGCTCAACCAAGACAATATGTAACCCGCTATGTCGTAACGCCGTGGCGAGCATCAGCCCCACCATACCAGCACCCACAATCACCAAATCAACAGCTTCACCCTGTTGGATTTCTTTTTTTGCGCTGCTCATAAATTTAATCCTTTCAATTGCCCCATACCCGCTGCTTGTTTTAATAGTGTTTGTTTTAAAAATGGTGTTGTTTGTGTCATCTTTAAACCCTGCCCGCGCAACCAACGCAACAGCGGCACAGATGGAGAAAATGTTTCCAATACTGCTTCTGTAAATCCTGCTACAGCTAGCGTATCCAATCTACGCCGCTCGGCATAAGTTTGCGCAATCAACGGTTGGGAAACATCCTTCTTAGCCCAATCTTGGCTTAAAATATCTGCCAACACTGCCACATCACGCAAACCTAAATTCATGCCTTGTCCCGCGATGGGATGTATAGTGTGTGCAGCATTGCCAAGCAACATAACTCGGCCTTTGGCAAAGGACTTGGCGATACACAATTCTAAGGGGAACATTTCTCTTGCTCCAAGGGATGTAAAGGCCCCTGTTTTATTGGACACATCAAGGCCAACTTCTTGTTCCAATGTTTTCAAAAAACTTACATCATCCAAAGCTAATAATGACATCGCATGTTGAGGGGCAACTGACCATACCAACGAAAAACGCCCATCAGCCAAAGGCAGCAGAGCCAATGGGCCTTCTTCCTTAAAACATTCATATGCCGTTTCACTATGTCCGTGTTCGGTAGCTACCGATGCCACGATACCTACGCGATTATGATCCCAGCCAAATGTTTGAACCCCTATTGTTTGCCGAATAAAACTGTTTGTGCCGTCTGCACCAGCCAATAATTTTGTTTGAATGGTTGCCTCATCATTTCCTAACTTCACCCGAAGAGAAACACCTGTTTCATGCTGTTTTACAGCCAAACATGATGCAGGACAAAAGATATCAACATTATCTTGCAGAGAAACCTGCTGCAGTCTTTGATAAATAGGAGCTAAAACATGTCGGGTTTCAAGTACGTAACCCAAAGCTTGGGCAGCTTCCAAGGCTTGTGATGACATTTCTACTCGGCCACTTTGTCCAGGCTCAAAAGCATCAATAGCTTGGATAATGCCCGCTCCAGATTGAATTACTTCTTTCCACACACCCAAAGCATTCAAATAACGCGCAGAACCTTCAGAGAGCGCAATCACCCGCTCTGGGTTGGTTGCATGCAAAGCAGGTTGATGCAAATCCAACAATGCAACTTTGTAACCTGATTGCGCCAAATGAAGAGCCAGCGCGCTACCAATCACACCTGCACCTACTATTGCAACATCATATGTGTTTATTTGTTGAGACATTTTAAGTGTGTTATCTCCATGATAAAAGGAGAAAGTCTAAGTCTTGTTCGCTTTTACGTCCACGCTTGCGCAAGCAGAAGATACTTTCCAAAAAACAACAGTGCATTAGTCTTTTGCCAATGAGTATTCAAGGCATAGGCATAGACAGAGTTAAAATCAAACGTATTGAACACGCTGTGCAACGTTTTAAACATCGCTTTATTCAAAGAATTTTTACTGCCAATGAATATACATTGGCGCAACAACGGGGCACTTTCCGCAGGCTTGCTATGTTTTTTGCTGCCAAAGAAGCTGTCGCTAAAGCTCTCGGCACAGGTTTTGTCGGTTTTAGCATGAAGGATGTTGAAGTGGTTTATTTGGCGAGTGGCAAACCTGAAATCATCTTACATGGAAGAGCAAAAACAATCGCAGCGGCTTTAGATGTGCAACAAATCCATTTATCACTTACTGATGATGATGGCACAGCCATGGCTTTTGCTGTTGCCGATTCTAAAACTTAAGGTTTCTCTGTAGCACCTTCACTGCTTTCTTCGTGTATCGGCCTTTCCTCTTCTTGTTCGGTTTCTTTCATGATGTCCTCTGTTACAGTTTCCACCTCTGAATCAGATAAATCCAACTCAAAACTAAATGGTTCATCAAGATTGATTTCTGTGAACACAGGCTCAGCATTGGCTTCATCTTGATCTTCATCCAAATCCAAGTCGTCCAAGTCAATTTCAAAACGTACGGTATCTAAAGTTTCCTCTTCTTGCTCTTCCTCAACACTGCCCCATTTTAACAAATCTTCGGCACTCATCACCACTGTCTTTTCAAAGAAATCTGCTGCTTCTACATCTGCATTTGAAACAGGTATAATTTCTGGTGCTCTTTCATCATGATCAATGGGAAAATCATCAACGCTAAGGTCTGCAATCACAGTATTCGTTAAATCCAGTATCTGTCCATCATCTTTAAGATGATCTTCAGCTTCAAGATTTGCCCTTTCTACTTCGGCCTCAACAACCTTACCTGTATAATTGATGATATTTTCTTCTTGCAAGCGATACCAAACATCTTCATCAAAAAATGAACAAAAACGATGCCATTCATCATCCTTATATTGTTTGAACAATTTAAGTAGACTGTTATTCCTACCTAAAATATCACCTTCACCATGCAACTTCTTCACCAACAGTGCTTGGACCCTTGGCCGCTGTCTTTCTTCCTTATTCATCAAATCATAATATTGCGTAGCGGTTTCCCAATCTTGTTTATGCACCTTCTCTTCAAAGGATGTAACGTAATTTATTTCTTTAGACGCAGATTCTTTTACACTTTCTTCTTCTATAATAGGTGCAATGATTGGCTGCTCATCAAGGTCTTCTAATACCACCTGTCTTTTCGGCACAACAACGTCATGCAACTCTTCCTCAGCGCTTGTATCTGGAAACAATTCATCTAACAATACATCTTGATCCAACATGATATCAGAATCGCCATAGTTTTCTTTATGATGGCTTTGCTGTTGAAATTTTAGCATTTTGTTTTGCCAAGTTCTCATTTGCTTACGGTACAAATATGCTAAAAACAACAACACATTCACCACTAAGAGCACAACAAACCATATCCAACCAGAGCTCATGCCACTCTTGACATCAGCTGCGCTTTTTAAAGCTAGGGCATCTACTTTGCCATGAAGCAATCTCACTTCATTGGCAAGGTCATCTACTTTATTCCCTATACCATCAATGCGTAAATCTGTAGCCATGGCCTGTTTGTACAAGGGCTCTAACTTTTCTAAGCGTTCAAACATGATGGCATCAGCGATAGGCGAATTTAAACTTTCATCCAGCCCCAAAGAGATTTTGCTATGGAATTTATCAGGGGCGCTCTTTTGAGCAATTTGTTGCGATGGTGCTATGCTCTTTTTGGTTTCAACTTTCTTTGTTTTCGGTGCCAGCAAAGGGGTTAATGCGGCGTAACGTGGAGAGCGAACAAAACCATCCACTTGCTTATCGTTTGGAACCTCTAAAAAACTACCCTTCTTCAATTGATTAATATCTTGCTGTGAAAAAGCATCTGGATTTTTATCATACAATGCCAAGATAATCTGATGGTTGGACCAACGTTTATCTTTACGCAATCTGTAAGCAATCTCGCTTAAACTATCGCCATATTGTACTGGCCCATAACGATTACGCCGTGCCCAACCATCACTAGAAGGTAAATTCGTGCTCGGTGTGATCTCCTGCCCACCCCGAATTGGGATTTTTTTATTCTTTCCAACAGGCGTATAGCCCACTCTAGTATCGACTGAATTCACCCATAATGCTTTGTTTTTAATAGCTTTAGGCTCATGCACTACAGGGTCTAAAAAAAGTTGGATTTTTTTATAAAAATTACCATGCCCTCGCT
>JAJFLD010000067.1 GCA_021772875.1 Ghiorsea sp.
GTTGTGCAGATGATGTTCGCCTAAGCAAAGTATCTGTGGGTTAAGATGCAAGCCATGCTTGGTTGTGAGGATGTTGAAAAACTAAAATATTTTATTCCAGCCGTACATGTTTCGGGTTTTTCTGATTCCAATACCAATCCCTCTTACTACGCAGGCACAAGTTTACTCCGCAGATTTATGCTCACCAATGATAAACATGGCATGCATTTTGATGCAGGAGCAATTGCTTTTTTTATGACACGTGAAGATTACCATAACAATCGGCCTTTTTTTGGTGTTTTGCCTATGGCATCCATTGGCAACGAGCATGTTGCACTTAACATTACATATATCCCTAAGGTACACCCCAAAATGGTGAGGCTTTTTTATTTACAATTAAAAGTAAAAATATTTTAGTTTTTCAACATCCTCACAACCAAGCATGGCTTACATCTTAACCCACAGATACTTTGCTTAGGCGAACATCATCTGCACAACAATAATTTCATTGCTTTCATGCGCTCTTTTTCGCACCATCGCCATTCATGTTTGAACAAACGCTTCTTTTCTTTATTTCTCTGGTTGCTAATACCTTCTCATCCCTTGCCGGTGGTGGCGCAGGGCTTATTCAGCTTCCTGCCCTGCTGATGTTAGGCCTACCCTTTAGCACAGCACTGGCTACCCATAAAATTGCCAGCGTAGCCCTTGGTTTGGGTGCTACGGTACGCTACCTTAAAGAAGACATGGTGCAGCGAAAAATTGCTTTGTTGATGTTAATTTCAGGGGTGCCTGGAGTAATTTTAGGTGGTTTTGTTATCGTTAATATCCCCGATGAAATCGCCACCGTCGCTCTTGGTATCTTGACCATCTTGCTGGGTTTGTATTCCATCATTAATCCCAAGCTAGGCACCATCAAACAAGAAACCAATATGAATCAGCGCGGCTTTATCATTGGCGGTTTGGTATTATGTTTTATAGGTTTTTTAAATGGTTCGCTTACTTCTGGCACAGGTTTATTTGCCACCCTTTTCCTCGTTCGCTGGTTTGGTTTGGATTATAAACATGCGGTTGCTTATACTTTGGTGATGGTTGGTGTATTCTGGAATGCTACAGGTGCCATCACTGTAGGCATATTATCAAACATACAATGGGATTGGCTGATAGCGCTGTTGATGGGCTCATTTATTGGTGGTTATCTTGGTAGCCATCTGGCAATGATGAAGGGTAATATGTTGATTAAACGCAGCTACGAAATCATTACCATTGCCATTGGCCTCAAATTGCTTTGGAGTTAATCACACCATGTTTTTCTTCACATCCCTCATTTATCATCAAAATTTAAAAAAGGTGTAACCATGACATTACCACAAACGATTTACCTCAAAGATTATCAAGTACCCAACTTCCTTGTTGATCATGTATCCCTTGATTTTAAATTACACCCTACTGCTACGGAAGTGATTTCAACGGTGTTATATCGGCGCAATCCTTTGGGGCAAGCGCTTGCCCCTCTTGTGCTTGATGGACAAAACCTTGAGCTTATTGCCGTAAAAATGGATGGTAAACCGCTGTCTACTTCGGCATACCAACAAAACGAACATTGTTTAACCATTGCCGACTTACCTGAAACCTTCACCCTAGAAGTTACAACCCAAATCAACCCCGAAGCCAATACCGCCTTGGATGGTTTATACCGCACATCGGGTAATTATTGCACCCAATGCGAAGCCCAAGGCTTTCGCAGAATCACATACTATCAAGATCGCCCTGATGTGATGGCTACTTTTGACGTGCGCATTGAAGCAGATAAAACCCATAACCCTGTTTTATTATCCAATGGCAACCCTACAGGCGCAGGCCAACTCACAGATGGTAAACATTGGGCTACTTGGTCGGATCCCTTTGCCAAACCTTGTTATTTATTTGCTTTGGTTGCCGGTGATTTGGCTTGCGTAGAAGATACTTTCCACACCCAATCTGGCCGCGATGTGACTTTAAAAATCTTTACAGAGGCTCATCATATCAACCATTGTGGTCATGCCATGGATTCACTCAAACGCGCAATGGCCTGGGATGAACAACGCTTTGGTTTGGAGTATGACCTTGATTTGTTCATGATTGTAGCCGTCGATGATTTTAATATGGGTGCAATGGAAAACAAAGGCTTAAACATTTTCAATTCACGCCTTGTTTTTGCCAGCCCCGAAACAGCCACCGATGACGATTATATCGCTATTGAAGCAGTGATTGGCCATGAATATTTTCACAACTGGACGGGTAATCGTGTCACCTGCCGTGATTGGTTTCAGCTTAGTTTGAAAGAGGGTTTAACCGTTTTTCGCGATCAAGAATTTACTGCCGACACCCACTCTCGCGCTGTCAAACGCATTGAAGATGTGCGGCTACTGCGCACCCATCAGTTTGCCGAAGATGCTAGCCCCATGGCCCACCCCATTCGCCCAGACAACTACATGGAAATCAATAATTTCTACACCGTAACAGTCTATGAAAAAGGTGCAGAAGTGGTGCGTTTATATCAAAGCTTGCTTGGCACTGATGGTTTTAGACGTGGTATGGATTTGTATTTCAAGCGTTTTGATGGTCAAGCTGTAACCACAGAAGATTTCCTCAGCGCCATGGCCGATGCCAATGATGTTGATTTATCGCAGATGCAACATTGGTACACGCAAGCTGGCACGCCAAGACTAACCATGCGCATGACATATAATGCACAAACACAAACATGTACCCTAGACTGCCAACAAAGCTTCTCAAGCCCGTCCAACTCATCAACAAACCAACCCTATTTAATCCCGCTCAGCTTAGGTTTATTGCTTGCCGATGGCACAGCCCTTCCATTGCAGTTGCAAGGCGAACTTGCACCACAAGGCACAAGCCGAACATTGATGCTCACCCAAACACAACAAACGTTTACCTTTATACAAGTACCAAGCAAACCTTTGCCATCATTATTGCGTGCATTTTCAGCACCTGTTGAAATCGACTACCCTTATAGCATAGAAGAGCATGCTTTTCTCATGCAACATGATAATGATTCCTTTAACCGCTGGGCATCAGCGCAAAGTTTGGCGATGAAAACACTGCTTCAAATGATAGCAACAGGTGATAAACCACAGCAACATATCATCAACGCATATGCTGCCTTGCTCAACGACAAAACCCTTGAAGATGCCCTCAAAGCTGAAGCACTTATTTTGCCCTCAGAAAATGATATTGCCGAAGCTTGTGCTGTCGTGGAGCCACAAAAAATTCATGTGGCACGTAAAACCCTCATCTTTTTCATCGCTTCAGGGCTACAAAGCGAATTGGAAGCAATTTATGCACAGCGTCAAGCCGCTTCAGGGTTGAGCGATGATGTTATGCAACAACGCAAACTTAAAAACATCGCTTTGTTTTATCTTGTTGCACTGCAACAACCATCAACCATAACCTTGGCTGTGCAACAGTTTGAATCGGCTGATAATATGACCGATCAATATGCCGCAATCGCTGCCCTTGCCGATTTTGATGGTCCAGCAAGGCTAACCGCCCTACAAAGCTTTGAAAAACAATGGTTCAATGAAGCTGGTGTGATGGATAAATGGTTTGCCCTGCAAGCAAGTAGCACATTGCCCAACACCTTAGTACAAGTGAAAGCATTGCAACAACATGAAAAGTTCAGCCTGAAAAACCCCAACAAAGTACGCGCGCTTATCAGCACCTTTGCTTTGCGTAATCCCTCGGCATTCCATGCCGAAGATGGTTCAGGTTATGCCTTTGTTGCCGAACAAGTGCTTGCCTTGGACGCCATCAATCCACAAATTGCCTCGCGTTTGGTTCGCGCTTTTATGCATTGGAAACGTTTTGAGCCCAAACGCAGTTTGATGATGAAAACACAGCTACAAAACATTGTCTCCCACCAAGGTTTATCTCCTGATGTGTTTGAAATCGCCAGCAAAAGCCTTATGTAAGCTCAAGAGATATTAAGTTTTTCAAGCTTATATGTATTTTTAAGTTGCCACTTACTTTATAACATGGACGTATCTACCCTATGAATGTTTTAATTGTTGAAGGTGGTGCCATGCGCAGTGTTTTTTCTGCCGGATTGCTGGATGGTTTTATAAAGCAGCAATTTAACCCTTTTGAGCGGTATATTGGTGTTTCGGCTGGGGCAAGTAACTTGGTGCCTTTTTTATCGGGAAACATAAAACAAAGTTTCGAAATGTATGTCGCCTTATCTCAACACCCATCTTTTATCAGCTTAACGCGCTTTTTTAAAGGTGGGCATCTTTTAGACCTTGATGTGTTGCACGCTGAAATTTCAGCGCTTGATTTTAATGTCGATGCTTTTTTAACACCTGAGAAAACATTTGAGATTGTCACCACGGATGTGGATACGGGTTTGGCCCTTTTTATTCAGCCAACAACACATAATCTGGTTGAAGTGTTGATTGCCTCTATGGCCTTGCCCGTGATTTATCGCAAGTTACCCGTGGTTGATGGCATTCGTATGGCCGATGGTGGTATGGCTGATGCTATTCCTGTGCAAGCAGCCATAACACAAGGAGCAAAGAAGATTGTTGTGGTTAGAGCGCGATCCAAAGGCTACCAAAAGAAAGATACACTTGCACATCGCTATATACGCTGGCATTTGCAAGACCACCCTGCGCTGGTACAAGCCATGAAAGCGAGAAGCTCCAAACATGCTGATACACTTGCTTTACTGGCATCACCACCGCAAGGTGTGAACATCATTGATGTCTGCCCACCCAATGATTTTCAGCTCGGCAGGTTTGGGCGAAATCAACAAGAGATACACTATGGTTATGATTCAGGTTTTAATATGGCCAAGGAAGTGATTGAACAATGGTATAACCCATGCAGTTAACAAAGGAACTTCCAATGGCGTTGTAAACACATATTATTTTGTTTACGCTTAAGTTATCCAAACAACATAAAAGAAGGTTTAGATGAAAATTTTCAAGCTTGATCATACCAGCAACACAACTTCTGATGCCATGCATAAAACGCCCAAAACTGTCCAGTTTATTGCAGTCATTGAGGCATCCAAGGGTTTGCTGGTGATTTTGGTCGGATTGGGCGTATTAGGGCTTATTCATGATAATTTTCAAACCTTGGCCGAACAACTTGTTGCCCACTTTCATCTTAATCCAGCCAGCACCTACCCACGCATCTTTATTCACTTTGCCGCACAGCTCACTGATGCACGTTTGGCTTTGTTTAGTCTATTTGCTTTTGCTTATGCGCTTGTTCGTTTTATTGAAGCTTATGGTTTGTGGTTTGGGCGTCGTTGGGCTGAATGGTTTGCGGTATTGAGTAGCAGTATTTATATTCCTTTTGAGGTGTATGAAGGGTTTCATGGCAGTGCATGGGTTTCATTGGTGATGTTGCTGGTGAATGTTTTAGTGATTGCGTTTATGCTGAATGCATTATTTAATGAGCAAAACAGCACAAACACACAAACAAGTTGATATGAAAACTATTCAAAAGCATTGAATGATGATAAGTTAAAGATGTAGAAAGTATATGGGAAAATACTTGTCACAATCCTGAAAACATAGGAGCTGTGTTATGAAAGATGCAAGCTATTTCAAAAACAAACTTGTAACTTTAAGGCATGAAATCTTTAATCGTTCACGTCAAATTGATGCCGACATTCGACATGTTGGCATGACAACCGATTTGGATGATCAGGCCATTGAGCTTGAAAATGATGAGGTGCTTCATGCTTTATCTGCAACATCGGAGAAAGAGCTTTTGATGATTGATGCTGCCATTCGCCGTGTTGATTCAGATGAATATTTTCATTGCCAAACTTGCGGTGAAACAATTGCTCTCGCTCGCCTTGAGTTATTACCTTTTACAAATTTATGCGTATCATGTGCTGAAAAGCGCGAATCCGAGACTGCATACAGCTGATTCACTTTTGTTTGAGTAACCCTTCTTAAATAAAGAGCATTTATATTAGATATCCTTGTGTTTTCATAAGACTACAATTACATTGAACAAATGATTCTGCTGAGATGTCTGATGCTTAAAGGAGCAGCTTATGAGTGATTCACCTTCAATCTTGGATAAGTTTACTCAGGTGATTCAAAACATGGGCTCGCAACTGTCTGATTTTTTACCACAATTACTCATGGCTGCAGCCGTACTGTTTGTCGGCTGGGCTATAGCCACATTATTGAGGATGGTCATCGTTGGTTCGAGCAGCAAGCTAGATCATTATTGGCATAGATTTGCAGCCAAAGAGGCCTTGCAACCCCTTCAATTTCGTAACCCACCAACGATAATCATCGGCGAATTCATCTTTTGGGTAGTCATTGTAGCCTCGCTGGTGTTGGCAGCTGAAGCACTTGGCTTTAAATCCTTTAGCACATTGCTCACTGGCATGCTTTCTTATCTGCCGCTTGCAATAGGTGGCATTTTTGTTGTGTTGATTGGGTTTGTGATTGGTTCACTGGCAAACAATTTGATTACTTCAGCAGCCATCTCTGCGGGGCTTGAGCATGGTGAAATGCTTGGCCGAACATCGCAATTTATTATCATTTCGATTGCAGTCATCGTGGGCATTGATCAAATAGGCTTTCATGTTGAATTTCTGGCATTAATTATTGGAATTGTGATGGCAACCTTTCTTGGTGGTTTATCGCTTGCTTTTGGTCTTGGGGCAAAAACCCATGTCAGCAATATCATCGCTGCAAATCAGTTGCGTTCGTTATATCGCGCAGGTGATATTGTTAGCGTCAATGATATTAAAGGTCGCATTATCGAGATTACAGTATCGCGGGTTGTGATTGAGTCCGACATAGGCACGGTTGATATTCCAGCAAAAATCTTTGATGAACAAATCACAATGATTATCGAAAAAGGCGATTGATATGGATGCAGAAAGCCCTCTATCCGCCGAGTTTGTTCGCCGTTATCCCGTTGAAGCGGCAAGAGTTCTTGAGCGTCTTTCAGGCGATGATGTTGCAGCATTATTTAATGCAATGCCACCCGAGCTCATGGGTGCCTTGATTGCATCTATGCTGCCTGAAAGTGCGGCTTTGTGCATCCAAACAATGGAAGATGCTGCCGCTGCCAAATTGTTGGTGGAAATGCCATTAACACATTCTGCACGTATTTTCAGGATGTTTCCGAAAGCAACACAACAACGTCTGGGCACTCTATTGCCCAAGAAGACACGTCATGATTTACAAGGGGTTTTGAACTACGGCTTACTCTCTGTAGGCAATTTGATGGATCCGGTTGTGAATATGTTACCTGAAGAAATCAGCGTGGCTGAGGCGATTCGTCGCATCGAGCGGTTTCACCATCCTGCCAGTAGCGAATTGTATATTGTTGACGAACACCATCATCTACAAGGGGTGATTGATTTAGGTCAGCTCTTGATTTCAAATCACCATAGCCGCTTGAAAGATATTATGAATAAGAAGTCTCAGCCCTTGTTTGCGCACATGGAAATAGGTTCTTCACTGCGGCAACACCCTGGATGGGCATCGCGGCGCAGCTTGCCAGTGGTGGAGCGTGACAACACTTTAATTGGCATACTTGCCTACAGTCGTTTACAAGATGGTGCCAATTTTAATGCCAATCATGTGCACCTTCCCACGGATGGCTTGCTCTCTTTGGGTAAACTCTATTGGTTATGCATGGCGCAATTGCTAAACAATCTTTTCAGCTTGTTCTCTGCGGGAAAAATAGCTTATGGTCGGTAATGCTAAACACGCTTTGGATGCGCTTAACGAAGCTTTTTTACGCAACCATTCATCCGTTGCCATGGAAGTCATTCGCGGATTGCCTACGGATAGGGTCATGGCCTTGCTGGAGACTCAGCCAAGTGCTGAGATGATTCACATATGGGATAATCTATTGCCCGATATGGCAACCGCCGCTTTACAACAATTATCCAAAACAAAGATAAAGCTGATTATGCAACGTGGCGAGCCTGTGCGACTTGCTCGCGTTTTGCTTCGCTTTGAAGCGCAAATTCGCCTTGAATTGATGGCACTTATAGACGCTTCTCGCCAGCGTGAGCTTAATGTTTTGGTTGAATACCCAGAAAACAGTGCTGGCTCACTCATGGATCCGCGATTCATCCCACTCTATGAAACCCTTACAGCCAGAGAAGCCTTGCATCGCATCCGCAAACTAAAGTCTATTACTTCTCGGCAATTGTACCTGATTGACAAAGATGGCCAACTTCAACGCATGGTGGAAATTCATAAATTAGCGCTTGCCGAGCCAGAAGAAACCCTTGCTTCGTTATCACAACCCATACCTGCTGTTGTAAGCGCAACAGCAACACGAGAAGAAATCGTTGAACAGATGGATTTGCACCGAATCAGTGGGCTGCCCGTGGTGGATATTGCTGGAAGGTTGATTGGGCTGATTCGATATGATGCTCTGGTTGAAGCTATGCGTGAGGAAGGTAGCGTGGATATGCTTACCATGTTTGGTGCAAGCCCAGATGAGCGCGCCTTATCAGACGTCAGCTTTGTTGTGCGCAAAAGACTTCCTTGGTTATCTATCAATTTGCTTACCGCATTCTTGGCTGCATCCGTGGTTGGCTTATTCGAAGATACCATCGCCAAGTTTACAGCTCTAGCCATATTATTACCCGTAGTTGCTGGACAATCTGGCAACACAGGCGCACAAGCGCTAGCCGTCACCATGCGCGGCCTTGCGCTGCGAGAGATTGGCACCAGTCAGTGGTTCAAAGTGGCCAGAAAAGAGATTGGTGCAGCCTTTTTCAATGGTCTTGCCATTGCACTGCTCACTGCCATTGGTGTCTTGGTATGGAATGGTTCTCAAGGTTTGGCTTTTGTTATTAGCATTTCCATGGTGATTTCCATGCTGGCTGCTGCATTGTCTGGCGTTGTTATTCCCGTCATACTCGCTTCTTTAGGTCAAGACCCTGCCCAATCATCCTCGATTATATTAACCACAGTAACGGATGTGGTTGGTTTCTTTTCCTTCCTCGGCATAGCGACGTTGCTGTCTGGGTTATTGTAGTTTAACAGCTCACACCATGTTGCTTGGTGGACAATTGATTCATTTCGTTTAGTAAGAAATATGCAATTGCAAGACTTAAACCTCATGTTCTCTAGATCCAGGTGAATTCAACTTCCAAATATGGCAAACAAGAAGGCTGGTAATTTCAACATTTAATACCCGGCCGCTCGTTTCGTACTTTTACCTTGCATAAATGAGGTAAGTTAAGTGTTTAGTTCCATATTCTTATGGCTTCAGTTATCATTTCCTAACAGGAGTTAATTTAT
>JAJFLD010000068.1 GCA_021772875.1 Ghiorsea sp.
TGCGACTGTCTCATTAGACGCTTGTATTTCTTTTCTGATTCGTGGCGTGGTCTTGGCGTTAGCATGCTGTATACTTCCCATAAATTAACTCCTGTTAGGAAATGATAACTGAAGCCATAAGAATATGGAACTAAACAATTAAGCTCTATTGCCTGACGCAGCATATCTTCACTCGCTTTATATTCTCCCATCAGACCATATAGATTGCCTAATTCCTGCATTGCCTTGCCATATGCAGGAAATTCCTCCAAAACTGCTTGGTATAAAGAGGCTGCCTCATCATATCGTTTTTGGGCTACATAAAATTCAGCCAACCCCAGCTGCGCTGCTTGGTGTTTTTTATCCGATTTCAATACCATTTCATAAGCATGGATGACCTCATCATTCCTGCCTTCTTCCTGATAAAGGCTTGCCAAAAACATCCAAGCTTTTAAATATTTAGGGTTATATTTGATGGCTAATTTTAAAGATGTCTCCGCTTCTTTCTTTTCGCCAACTTTGAGCTGCACCTTGCCTAAGTTATACCAAGCTTTGGCATAATCTTTTTTTAATGTTATTGCTTTATGAAAAACATCCTTTGCCAAATCCAATTCGTTTTGATCAATATAAATCAAACCCATATTAATCAAAGCCGCAGGATAATGGCCTTTGCGTAAAGTGATGGCCTTTTGATAGTCGGCTAATGCAGCTGTGTCGTCATTTTTAGCTGAAGCAATGCGAGCAAGGTTGAAGTAGCTGCTTGCATGGTCTGGTTTCTGATTAAGAATCCACAAAAATTGTTCTCTAGCCGCTCCCCATTCGCGGCTTGCAATGAGCTGTACGCCCAAATTATAATGGGCTTTAAGATATGCTGGATCAAATTGAATGGCTTTCCTATAAGCTGAAATCGCAGCTTTATTATCATCAAGCACTGAATACGCCAAACCTATACGGAAATAGGCGGGGGCATAATTGGGGCGTAGACGTAACACTGTTTCATACTCATCCAACGCGCGTTTTTGCCCTTGCTTGGTTTCAGGCTCTAAGCTGGCCAAGCCAAAACGTGGTGAAATATAACTGGGTTGCAGCCGTATCGCGGCTAAAAAAGCTTTTTTAGCCTGCTCCTTAAATTTCGAACCTTGTTTATGCAGCACCAGCCCAAGGTTATAATATGTTTTGGCTTTTCGTGTGCCGCTGGCAAGAGTCAAAGCATGCTCAAATGTTTGTGTGGCAGCTTCATATTGTTTGAGCTTTTGTTGCGTAACACCTAAATTGTAATAAGCCTCAAAATGATAAGGAATCAACTGGATTTGCTGGCGGTAATCCAGTATTGCTTTCTCAAAATCTTTTTGTTTGGAAAATACCATGCCACGGTAAAAATAAACACTTGAATACAATGGTTTCGTCGCCACGGCTTGATTCAAAACATCCAAAGCTTTCGTATACAAATGTTGTTTGGAATAAAGTATGCCCAGATAGGTTAAGGTCTCCGATGTTTTTTTCGCTGCCAAGCGAGCCAATAAAACTTTCTCAGCTTCATCCCATTTTTTTGCCTCAAAAAGTGCAACAACTATGCTTCGTTCTGGGTTTGTTTCTTCAGTTGCATCATCAATCACATCTTCAACATTATTGTTTGTATCTTCAAGGTCTTCATCAAGGTTGACCGCAACCGATGGGATAGTAATCACAATAGCATTTTCGCTTTCTTTGCCCACCTCATACTTCACAAACAGCAAGCTCAAAAAAATAGCCAACACAACCAGCATCACAGGGATAAAACTTTCTTGTAACATTGAAACCTTCATCATCTCACCCCTTTACCAGCATCATTAGCAAGAGAAGCTTTAATCTTCTCCAGAGGTATCCGCATGCCTTGCATATTGGCATTTTGTATTTCAATGCCTGGCCTGACATTGATTTCCAATACAACAGGGCCATCACTGGCAATGGCCAAATCAATACCTAAATATTTCAAAGGCACACATTTTGCAGCTGTATCACTAATCTCTAATATCTCATCCCAGAAAGGCAACGCTAAGCTTTGCAAATCAACCTGTGTATCAGGATGAGATGTGATGGGCTGACCAAAATGGGTTGCATGTAAACTTTTGCCTGTTGCAATATCAATGCCTATACCCAAAGCACCTTGATGCAGATTGGCTTTGCCATCGGAATCTTTGGTTGGCACGCGCAACATCGAAAGCACAGGCTGATGTTGGTATAAAATAATCCGTACATCAGTCAAACCAAAAGGGCTCAATTCATTAAGCGCACTGTGTTGATCAATACGCGCCTCAATAATAGCACTATCACCCAAACCGAAGGAATACACGCCAAAAATAATGTCTGCGATATGTTTGCGCATCTCTGCTAATGTATATTCTCGGCCACTGACACTGCGCCAACCATGTTTTGTTTTTTCACTGATTACCATGATGCCACCACCACCACTACCTTGCGCTGGTTTGATGACAAACTCATGATATTTTCCCAAATCAGCTTCCAATTTACGCATCTCATAAAAGCTTGAATAACTCTGATACGTTTCAGGCACTGGCACACCTGCTGGCACAAACAATTGTTTGGTTTGCAATTTATCATCGGCGATGGGGAAATCGCTGCGTGCATTGCTGGGATAAATGTAACCCAAATTACGCTGATTCATCGCCAACACTTGCCTGCTACCTTGGCGAAATCTACGCAGTGCTTCTAGCCACGATAAACCACTCATTTGGAACCCTCGCTCCAAATCAGTTTGCGGAATCTGAAAAATTCAGTCACACGCATGCCTATCCAGCGACCCAGCCACAAGTTCAAAGCAATCAATACAAACAACAACTCAGGGAATGCCAACACCATACTTTGCAAGAATTGTGAATCCATCACCACATAAGCTGCCGCCACCACAACCAGTGTCGCAGCAGTGACTTTTGCAGCTTTATAAAACCCTTGCTCTGCTTCAAAAATAGCAAACCTTTCAGCAGTGATGGCCAAAATTGCAATCGGAAACAATGATAAATGCGCCAACTCCATCAAACCAAGGCTATCGCTGACAACCGTTGCCCCAAGAATAATCATCACCACCACTGTCAGCAAAATCGCCATTTTAGGGGAATGCAGCAGCTGCAACCAATCCATGCCTCGCCGAATCAGTGCTGTTAACACAATCACCAGCACAAAACCTATAGATCCCCAGAGCAGGCCTGTATCTCGTGCGGCAGATGCAATCAAGGCAGGCAGGAAGGTGCCAAATGTTTCAAGCCCAATCACATTACGAAAAACGACGGTAACCAAAGCACCAAAAGGAATCATAAGAATAATTTTCAAAAGATTTTGAGAAACACCAACATCTTCAAATGTTTGATAGATATTGGCGATGTTAAGTTTGGAATCGCCTATATTTTCACGCAGTGAGCTTTTGGGCACCAGCTTCTTACTCATCTGAAAATAATATTGAAAATTTACATTGCTGCTATGACGGAATAACACTTCATCGCCATAATATAAGGTTAAAAAATTCGCGGGTAATTCGGAAAAATGATCGTTTATGGTATCAAATGGCACCCAATAACCGTTCACATACACTTCAACCCATTGATGGCTGATGCGTTTGCTACCCTGCTGCATAATCAGCCCACTCACCGAACGTGCTGGTAAGTTTAGGGTTCGCGCCATCGCTACAAACAAACGCCCCTTACCATTACAACTGGCCTCACCTAATTTATAAGCCGTGATTGCATCGGTATAACCTGAAAAGTTTTTATTCTTAAGATCATCCTGAAGGTAGCGGTGTATCCGTGTTAGTGTTTCAAGTACGGACACATCTCGCTGCGGTAAAATTTTATCAATGGCCTGATTGATGAGTGGATCATTCACAGGCACACCTGCTTCTGATTTTAAATATGGCGCTAAGGATGCAGGGTATGTTGTTGGGATTTGTAAATCCGCAGGAATGTCATATCGCACACCTTGGGCCTGCACAACAAAAGAGTAACGCACATTTTGCTGACCCGTAACACTATCAGCACGCCATGTTGCCACACGATTCAAGGCATCTGAGCGCGTCTCAAATCTGAAACCAGCTGAGGTTTGTATTTCTTGTGTGATTTGCTGGCGTGAATCGGATTTGGGTAGAAACGTTCGCATTTCAATGCTATCGCCATGCCCATCTACAGTCATACCAATATCAATATGATAACTTGTCGCTGGAATAAGATCATTCATGCGATAATCAAGCACCAAAAGTTTATAACTAATCAGCCCCAACGGTGCAGCTATAAGCAATGTAAAAAGCAAAAGAAAAAACATTTTCCGTTTTGGCATCCTATCTCCTTTTATCATTAAACTTTGCAACTGCACTCAAGCAGCCGCCCAATGTAGGTTCCACCGACCAATCCGTGATGTGATGAGAGTCACCTCAATTTTCTTTCCTATTTTAAAGGCAGATTTATATGAAAATTAATACCACCAAACTGATAAAACCAAGAACCATCGCCCTCAAAGCAGCTCGTTTAAATTTAGGCACAGACAAAGCCATAACAACACCTGAAATCAATATAATCATTAATCCAGACACCAACAGCACGGCCAACACTTTAAAAGTAAGGCCAGCCTCAGCGCGATGAATACGCATCACTTGGGTTAAATAATCGCGTTTTTTTACGGTTAATGTTGCGACCATAGGGTCAGAGGTTGGTCTGAGCTTTATCGCATACCCTAAATCCGACCAATAAAGCTCATGCATACCTTTTTTCTTTTTGAGGGTGGGTTCACCACTGGGAACGGGGATGTTTTTTTGCTTTAGCGTTTTGATGGTCAGCTTCTTTAAATCATCAAAATTTGGTGTAAAGAGTTGCTCAAGCTGAACCACAATCTCTTGTTTTTTGACATGACCCTTGATATCCAAGGTATAAAGTAAACCACTGATAAAATACATCAGGGCAATCGGCAACAAAAATGCTGCAAGCAACATATGCACCTGTATCATTTGATAACGTGTAATCACAGGCATCAGTGCCCTCCTAAAAAAGCACTTTATGAACAGCGGCGATTAAAAGAGTGTGAATAAAAAATATTTTGCCCATGTTTTAAGGCCGCTAAACCTTAAAGCCAAAAACTTTGCTTTATTTCAGCGTTTTTAAATAAGCGATCAAATCATCTGCTTTGCTGCCTGTAACTTTTTGTGCGGGCATTTTGGTTTTTTTGCCTGCTGCTTTGGCTACAGCTTTAGAGTCTGCAATCCAAGCATGTAATTTTTCTTCATTCCATGTGCCACCAACGCTAGATAAGTAAGTGCCATACTTAAAATCTGGCGCTGTGCCTTGTTTTCTACCCACAATACCAAACAAATTAGGCCCTACTTTATTTTTCCCATCCTTCTCAAAAGTATGACAAGCCTGGCACTGCTTGGTGGCTTTTTCACCACGTATGGCATCACCCAAAGCAACTGCTTGAGGTTGCGGCACCTCAGGTGTAGCTATTGGTGTAGGCACTTGTGGTGCTATTGGTTCCGCTATCGGCGTGGGTTTGGGTGTAGGGACAGGTGTTGGAACCACTGGTGTTTCTGCGACCTCAGGCGCGGCTTCAACAACTGCTTCCTTTTTCACACTGGCGCTAACATCGTTTGTAGTGAGAGCCTCAACTGCCTTTGCTTTCTCAACAGGTGCAGCTTGATATGTATCTTCAACCTTTTCCATCGTCTCAGGCATAGTTTCGTCTGGCATTGTGTTTGCATTTTCTGCAACAGGTTCACTCGCTTTTGCCATGGCTGGTTTATCTTTCACCGCCTCAGCTACTACAGGCCTTTGCTGTTCAACATTCTCATCTACAGATGAAGATTTTTCTTTTGCTTCCTGCTGCTGGCAGGCGGCCAAAAATGAACACAATACCACAACTAAAATTTTAAATATCATCACATACCCCTTATTTGTTTCAAAATACCCTCAACATCTAAGCCCAAATCGCGAAGAATTTCTGTTTGTGTGCCATGCTCTGGGAAAGCATCTGGCATGGCAATGTGTTTAAACCCACCTGACCAACCAGATTTTATAGCCTCAACAGCAATTTTCTCACCTACACCACCTTCTGCCACACCTTCTTCAACCACAATCAATGGTTTCCCAGCCGGTAAAAATTGTTTAATCGCCTCAATATCTAGCGGTTTAACAAATCTCAGGTTTAACACGGCAAACGACTTCGCATCTTCATCATGTAAAATTTTCGCCGCTTGTTTCACATCACATAAACGTGTGCCTACAGAAACAATTAAACCATCATCACCCGCAGCAATCAACTCAGCTTTGCCCACAGGTAAAGCTGTTGGTGTTTCAGCAGCCAAACCAAGCCCTGAACCACGCGGATAACGAATAGCCACTGGGCCATCGATTTCCAACGCTGTTTTTAACATGTGTGAAAGCTCAATTTCATCTTTAGGACACATGATAGTCATGTTGGGCAGGCAACGAAGGAAAGCGATATCAAACATGCCCGTGTGTGTGGCACCATCTGCACCCACAATACCAGCCCTATCCAAACACATGACCACATTTAGATTTTGGATGCAAATATCATGGATGATTTGATCATAAGCACGCTGCAAGAAGGTAGAATAAATCGCTACCACTGGTCTCATGCCAGAACATGCCAAACCACCAGCAAAGGTAAGCGCATGTTGCTCTGCTATGCCTACATCAATGCAACGATCAGGAAAGCGTTGTGCAAAACGTGATAACCCAGTGCCGCCTGGCATAGCTGCTGTGATGGCAACAATAGATTCATCTTTTTCAGCCAAAGCAGTCAAGGTATCGGCAAATACATTGGTATAACTGGCTGGCGCTTCAGTGTTTTTAACTGGTGCACCTGATTCAAGGCAATAAGGGCCCAAACCATGCCAAGTTTCAGGGTCTTCTTCGGCGGGTGAATATCCCAAACCTTTTTTGGTTAATACATGCAGTAAAACTGGGCCTTTCAAATCTTTGCAGTTTTCTAGGGTTGGCAACAAATGATCAAAATCATGACCATCAACAGGACCAATATAACGAAAACCCATCTCTTCAAACAATGTACCCGGTGTAATCATACCCTTCACATGTTCTTCCAAACGTTTGGCAACATCCAAGGCGCCAGGCAATTTATTCAACACACGTTTCGCGGTTTCTTTGGCAGAGACATACGATTTACCACTGATAAGTCGCGCCAAATAAGATGACATCGCCCCGACATTCGGCGCAATCGACATCTCATTATCATTCAAAATCACAAGCAGGTTATTGTTGTTGCCACCTGCATGATTTAACGCTTCAAAGGCCATGCCGCCACCAAGTGAACCATCACCAATAATGGCAACACTGTGATTGTTTTGATGTTGTAAATCCCTACCAACAGCAAAACCATATGCCGCAGAAATGGAAGTTGAAGCGTGGCCTGCGCCAAAAGCATCATGTTCAGATTCTTTGCGTTTGGTAAAGCCATTCAGACCACCATATTGACGCATGGTTGGCATGCCTTGCAGCCTGCCCGTTAAAATCTTGTGCGGATAAGCTTGATGACCCACATCCCAAATGATTTTGTCTTTGGGTGAATCAAACACATAATGCAAGGCAATAGATAACTCAACCACCCCCAATCCTGCACCCAAATGCCCACCAATAGGTGCCAGCGTTTGAATCAAATAATCACGCATTTGTTTGGACAATGCAGGAAGTTGCGATGGCGTTAAACGCTTGAGGTCTTCCAGACCAGCTATGGAGGACAACAAATCCATGTTTTTCTCGTTTGCCATTATTGCCCTCGCTTTAAAATATACACTGCCAAATCGCGCAAATGGTTGCCGCCTTCACCAACCAAAGGTTGGCAAGACGTTAAAGCTAAATCACACATTTCATCTGCCAATTCTCGTGCCCTGCCCACGCCCAACACAGACACATAGGTCGCTTTATGCTGTGCTTCATCTTTCCCAGCACTTTTACCCAAAGCCTCACTTGTTGCTGTGGCATCCAAAATGTCATCTGCAATTTGGAACAATAATCCAACAGCTTTGCCATAGCGCGAACATGCAGCCAATTGCTCTTCATTTGCACCCGCCAAAAGCGCGCCCGCTTCACAAGACCAACGTAGTAATTCACCTGTTTTGTGCAAATGGATGCGCTCAACTTCCAACACATTCTCAATGGTTTTATTTTCAGCCAAAATATCCATCATTTGCCCACCAACCATACCACGACAACCCGCAGCAACGGCCATATCTTTCATCAATTGTACTTTGATTGTTGCTGCCACATCAAGATCGGTCAGAAGTTCAAAACTCAACGTTTGCAAGGCATCTGCAGCCAACACAGCCGTTGCTTCATCAAATTGTTTGTGGCAAGTGGCTTTACCACGCCTTAAATCATCATCATCCATACACGGCAAATCATCATGAATCAAAGAATAAGTATGCATACA
>JAJFLD010000069.1 GCA_021772875.1 Ghiorsea sp.
CTTATGTATAAAACGCAAATGGATACAGCAAAAACAAAAGCATTATTACAATTTTTCCAATGGTGTTACACCGAAGGCGATATATTTGCGGATTATCTCGATTATGTGCCTTTACCCGATACCCCGACCACATCAATTCAAAAAGAGTGGTCACAGCTGCAAGATAAACATGGAAAAAGCATTCAAACCTTTGATTAAGGTTTGATGCTTAAGCTTAGCTGAACACTGCAATATTGTTGGTGTGTTTCAATGTATAAATAATATGAGGATGGTATGATTGATGTCAAATAAAGGAACAGATAACGCAAAAGAAGACACACCAATTTTTAGACTACAGCGTGTGTACATGAAAGATATTTCTTTTGAAAACCCCAATTCTCCTGAAGTTTTTTCGCTTTCTGGTAAGCAGCCAAAAGTTGAAATGAGTTTGAGCTTGGCGCAACGTCAAGTGAATGAAGAACATTGGGAAGTATCCTTGAAAATTGGTGCTATCACACGAGATCAAGATTCAGATAAACTTTTATTTGAAATCGAAGCGGAACAAGCAGGGGTGTTTTTTATGCAACATATCCCTGAAGAACATATGCCTATGTTGCTTGAGGTTGAATGCCCAACGATTATTTTCCCATACACTCGCCAAATCATAAGTCAGTTGAGTGTGGATGGAGGGTATATGCCTTTCACTTTAGAGCCTGTGAACTTCAGAGCTTTGTATGAAAATAAACTACGCAAAGCTGAAGCCGAGCCCGAACCAACACTACAATAAATCCATTTTCGCCGATGCCTTCAATTGGTTAGGTGTTAAGTTTTTTCGCCCAACCAAACCATATGTTTGCTACCCTTTTTACCAAAAGCGCGACATGGAATTTCTTTGGTTTTAAAGCCTGCTTGAATCATGCGTTTGGTAAAACGAGGTTCAGGAAATGCAGACCAAACACCAAGCATGCCATGAAGCCGCAGGGCTAGCATTGAAGCCTTTAAACCATTCAAGCTATATAAAGCGCCGTTTTCTTGGCGTGTTAAACCTTCAGGGCCATTATCCACATCAAGCAGAATAGCATCAAAGTTTTGTTTTTCGTGTCTGATAAGTTCTGCAACATCACCTTGATAAATGCTAACGCGACTATCTTTGAGTGGGTGATCGGCAAGGGCTGAGAGGTGTGTTTGGTTCCATTGGATGACTTCAGGTACAAGTTCAGCAACGACGATTTCAGCATCGTTACCCAAATGTTTTAAAGCTTCAGCTAGGGTGAAACCCATGCCCAAACCACCAATTAAAACACGGGTTTTGGCTTTGTGCCGCAGATGTTTGCAGCCAAGCTCGGCCAATACATCTTCAGAACTGTGCATACGACTATTCATCAATTCTGAATACCCTGTTTTGATGGAGTATTCATCACCACGTCGGTAAAGCTTCATATCATTGGCAATGCCTTGCACGCTTGTGCTGGCCAATAATTCCCAAGCTCTCATAACCTGCTCGTTATGTTTATGATGAAATTAGGATGAGAACGATTGATAAACCTTTGGGGTGACCATAAAAAAAGCTGCATTTTAGCTGATAGACTCACGGGCATCAATTTTGGCTTGGATAAATTCGCCATGGTATATGCCAATAAGTTTGGCAATGCGGCGGATCAATTGCTCTTCAAAAGGATCAACCTCCCCATCTACCATAGCAATTTGCCATAATTCAGTTAAAAATTGAATGCGTTCTTGGGTATTGTAAAAATTGATGATTTGTTGGGTAAATTGATGTGAATCTGTTGCTTTTGCATTGGCTTCTTTGGCCTTTTTGATCAGCGTATCAACCGCTTCGCCAGAAAGGTTGAAGCGTTTTTCAAGGGCTTGGAAGATAACATGGCGTTCAGAAGCTTCGGTTTTGCCATCAATGTTCATCACTTGAACCATCACAGCAGTCACGGCAAGTGAAATATCATCTTTTTCATGGTCATTATTATTGGTTTTATCGCCCATCAATAAGGCTTTGAGTTTCTTTAACATAGCTGTTGCCCTTCTTTTAAGTTTTGAGTGTGATGTTGAGCTCTTCGCCTGCAAAACTAATTTTATCACCCGCGAGAATTTTTTTGCGTTTTTGTGTTTCTACAACGCCATTGAGCAACACTAGGCCTTCGGCAATCACATGTTTGGCTTCACCACCACTTGCTACCAATCCCTCAAACTTTAAGATTTTATAAAGCTCTGTGGGTTCACTTGAAATTTCAACTTCGCGCATAAAATAAAATACCTCTGGCCGCGTAGGCTAAAACAAATGTCCAGCAACGCACGCTTTTTAGTCGATTCTCTTCATGTTATGATTATGGCTTTAGAAAAAAGGAGATATGTATGGCTTGGCATCATCATAGCGCATTGCAAGAGAGTTGGGGGCGCTTGTTTGGGCTGTTTACCTTTGGTTTTTTTCTGTTGCGACAGCTACTACCAGAATCAATGGGTGGTATGTACCCTGGTTTTAGCGATACCCTTATTTTTACACGCTGGTGCCTTGTCACTTTTCTGTTTGTGCTCTTTTTTCATGCATATCTCAAGCGCACACCAGCTCTAGCTTTGGCCAATCGCCCCATAGAAGTGTTATTGCCCCTAATCTGTGCGCCACTTCCTATTGTGATGATTGTGTTGTGCCAGCTTTATGACCAACACGGTTGGGCACATGATGTGATGGTGGACTTGGGCCTTCAACGGTTGTTTGCGCCATGGTTTGAAACCCATAGTAGCACACGTTGGGGTTTGTTGATTATGGCGATTGGTGAAGTGATTACCATTGTTGGCATGTGGCATTTGCGTTCATCATTCAGCATTTTCACTGAAGCAAGAGCCCTTGTTCGCTCAGGGTTATATCGTTATATACGTCACCCTTTGTATTTGGGCGAAATCATATCGGTATGGGGTTTTGCTGTGGTTGTACCCAACACACTTACCATGGTGAGTGCGGGCAGCTTTAGTGTATTGCAAATTTGGCGTGCCAAATTAGAAGAAGCAAAACTTTTACAGGCACATCCTGAGTACAAAAACCTACAGCAAGCCACAGGTTTTTTACTGCCTAAATTATACAAATAAAAACAAACGTTTTTTTATGATGATTCAAGTTGCCATGCTGCTAAACGTTGTTGGGATTTAAAGTTGAATTGTATGCCTGACACAGGGTCTGTGAAAGCAAGACTTTTAGCCAAAAGTTGAAGCGGTTGTTTATAATCGACATTTTGAGTTTCAGGTTGCAGTTGTGGATAGAATTTATCATGCAAAATTTGGGAACCAATCAAACCCATATGCAAGCGAAGTTGGTGTGTTTTTCCGGTGATGGGGGAGAGTAAGAAATGGCCAAGGGTGTCATTTTTTGCCAACAGCTTAATGGATGAGCGGGCATTGATTTTACCCGCCACATTATGATGTAATATCCACTCACCACTGGCTTCAATGCGGCTCTCTACCAACCATTGGTTGCGATTTTCATCTGTAGGTAAGCTGGCTACAGCTTGGTATTGTTTGTCGATGCGTCCTTCACTAAACAAGGCATAATAATCTTTACGTTTCTCAGGCCGTTTACAAAATAAAACTAGCCCCGCTGTAGCACGATCTAAGCGGTGCACACTGACCAAGGCTGGATTGCTTGTACGCTGCATCAAGCGGTGTAATAAACATTCATTTACTGCCGTTCCAGTAGGGGTGACGGGAAGAAAATGGGGTTTGTCGGCAAGCAAGATGTTGTCATCTTCATAAAGAATATGCTCTTGAAAGGGTATACGTGGCTCTGCTTTAACTTCGCGGAAATATTGCAATCGTGCATTAATACGATATGGCGTGGATAAAATGACAACACGGCCTTCTTCATCAAATATTTTATCTGTTTGTAAACACTCCACCCAAACATCACGACCCACACGAGGAAAATGAGCTTCCAAAAAATCAAGTAATGATGGCAACGGCTGGGGTAATCGCGGCAGCGTGATATAAGATGGCTTGGGCGCACAGCTGTTCAGAATGTAGTGGTCAGGATTTAAAAACATGCAGCAAAACTAATGCAAAGGTGGGGGGGATAATCAAACTTAAGGCTTCAAACGTTTGAGGTCTTGATCAATGCGTCGATGATTTGTGTCCATCCGCTGAATTTATGGTGTGTGTAACTAACTTGGCTCAAAACCTGCTTCCACTCTATTTTAAGGTGTTTTTTAAACGCATAAAAATAGAGCTCAATGGGGATAATGTGGCCCAAGATTCAGGCGCAAAAGCCAAAGACACAGCAATATTGTTCACCCTTGAGGCTAAACAGAAGCTACAAGAAAATTTGCCGCGCATTCTTTTTCGTGCATCTGAACAAAGTGTGGAAACACTTATGGAAGCTATTTTAAAAGCAGACATACCTGATTTGTCGCTTGCTGCACAATTGTTAAGTGAAAAATGCAGTATCAATGAAATACTTATGGCATTGCTTTATTGTAGAAGTGTGGCTTTAGGATTGGATGAGCAGTCGCTTCATCAGGGAAACAATGCCAATGTAAAAAAAATGCTCCTTTATTTTGATCGGTTTACGGTATGGGTGACGAAAGCTTTAGAAGAAAAACATAGCCTCGAATGGAAGCAGCTCCAGGCGCAACTTCTGCAAGAAAAGTATCAACATCGATTAAGTCGGGCAGTGCATGCTTGGAGTAAAGACAAGCAAGTAACCATATACAACTACTATAAAGAAATGCCTGTTTCGGCAGTGCTGACACTATTAAAAGTGGAGACGAATAGCCTTACTGTAAAAAGGAATAAGGATTTGAGTGCTGTATTTGTAGCCTCTGAGCAACACAATAAAGCGTTGATACGGATGCCAAACAGTGAGTTTTGTTTAGAGCTGATTGTAGAAGATGCCATGCGTGAAACCATTCATCTGCGTTATGGCAAGTTTATCCTGCTTGATAAAGAGAAGCGACGAGATATTCGTGTTTTGGCAGAAGCTTCGATGCAGGCGACATTAATAGGCCCTGAGCTTGAAAAATTGCCATGCCATATCACCGACCTCTCTGCATCAGGTCTAGGCCTTTCTTTTCAACAAGAAATATTTTGCCAAGTGGGGGATGCTTATGCTTTTTCATTATGGAATCAGGGCATGAAAACCACGGGCAAAGGATTTGTTGCATGGCTGAAAAATACTGATGGCCATTGCACTTTGGGTTTATCATTGGAATATGATCAGCTTAGCCATCATCGCTTAAGCCGAGAAGTTTTACGCAGAACAAAAGCTATTCTGCTTGAGCTCAAGCTTCATGGTACACCGGATTGTCTTCTAGCATACTAAACACACATCAGGCTTTTTGCTTGGCGTATAAACAATCATCAACTAAACTAACAACATGAAAACACTTATACTTATTCGCCATGCCAAATCGGATTGGGGTCATTTAGGCGTTCGTGATTACGACAGGTCGCTTAATCAACGCGGCTTGCACGATGCACCTGAAATGGGGCGACGTTTGCTCAAACGAGCCTTGGTTCCCGACTTATTCATAGCCAGCACTGCAAAACGAGCAGCTTTGACAGCAGAATTGATGGCTGAAGCAATGACATATCCTATAGAAAATCTAGTTTGGCGAGAGCAATTGTATCTTGCGAGCGCAACCGTCATGATGGAAGAGATTCGCAACACAACAAGCCAAGTGAATTGCCTAGCGTTGCTCGCACACAACCCCGGCATCACAGAGCTTGCAGAACATTTATCAGGCAAGTATTTGGG
>JAJFLD010000070.1 GCA_021772875.1 Ghiorsea sp.
TTAAACGTGTTGAAATCATGGGCACTTTACAAGACAAGCTACCTGCTGATGTGGTTACAAAACTGCAAGGTAAATTGGACACCATTTCACGCGCAAAATCATTGCGCGAAATGGTAAGCCAAATAGAAGACCTTTCTTTACTTAACACAACGAAAAACACAACCCATGATTCTCCTGCACAACAATCCGCCAATCATTCTACCGTAATGATTGAAGAAAATGTGCCTCGTTATACAATAAGCATGCTGCCGTTAGACCCTCCTCAAGAGGACCAAATAGATGCAAATGATGTTGTGTTGCTTACCGCGGATACACACCAAATTGCAAACATCGTATCTACACAATTGGCCAGCAAAGGCATAGTGACAATAACTATTCCTGATGAGCTGCTTGGTGATCAAGCTGCACTAGATGCATATATGCTTCAGCTTACGAAAGAGAAAAAAATTACTGGCATCATTCATTTAGCCAGCCTCATAGACCATGCAGATAAATCTCCAGAGACAAGCGCAAACCTTTCAAATATTTGTGTTAAAGCGCTTTTCACTGCTTTAACACACTTAACATTACAGGAGGAGACAGACGGCGCATCACCACATAAAAGACGCGTGCTCGCAGCCAACTTGCTTGGTTCATTTGATTTAGAATCACAAACTTCCCCCCCTGCTATTGCATCTGGCCAAGTCGCGATGTTAAAAACATTACGCCACGAACACCCTGAAATACATTCGCGAAATGTAGAATTTGATGCTGAGATGTCACCTATGCAAATGGCAGAACAAATCATTTCTGAATTTCTGGATTGTGATTCTTCCTCTGTTGAAATAAGCTATAAAATGGGCAAACGCTACACCTACATTCCCCAATTAAGCCCAGTTCCGGAAAACCTTCAATCGCGAGACTTATATAAAAACGCAATTGTTTTAGTGACAGGTGGCGCCAAAGGTATTACAACAGAAATACTCAAGGATATCGCTACACATAACCCCACCTTGATTCTTGTGGGCCGCACCAACTTAGAAGACATCCCAAACGATAATCATGCGGATAAAAACGCAGGTGAACTGCGTAAAATATTCATTGCCGAGGCCAAAGCTCAAGGTGAGGTTGTTTCACCCGTTGCTATAGAAAGAAAAGTAAATGCTATGCTTTCAAAACGTCTCATTGAATCCAACATCAAAACCTTAAAAGATCTTGGTGCTCAGGTGGAATACCGTAGCTGTGATGTTTCAGACCCCATCGCCTTTGGCCTTGAAATTGAGCGTATTTATAACCAACACGGTCATATTGATGGTGTCATTCATGCCGCTGGAGTGATTGATGATCAGCTGATACGAAATAAAAATGCGCGTTCTTTTTCTCGTGTCTTTGATACAAAAGTTCTGAGTGCTTACACACTAGCTGAGTACTTAAAACCTGAGACCTTAAAGTTTTTAGTTTTCTTCTCATCGATTTCAGGCCGTTTTGGCAACCTTGGTCAAGTAGATTATGCCGCGGCCAATGAAGTGTTAAACCAATTGGCCATGCAACTTAAAGCTGAATGGCAGCATGTGCAGGTGAAATCAATCAACTGGGGGCCATGGGATTCAGATACGGGCATGGTTACAGCAGCTGCCGTTGCACAAATGGAGAAGCTAGGCATTGGTATAATCTCCCCTCTTGCAGGTAGAAAATTCTTTACCCATGAAATTTTGCGTGCTCCACACACGGACACCATTGTTGTTGCTTCATCATTAGGCGATCAAGTACTTGCAAAAGGAACTTTAGCTTGAATAAAGTAGCCAACGGTATGCTCCGCCCAGGTGATTGCTTTCTTTTTCTTGCTGCAGCTGAGCCCTCATCATTAGCACAACAAGTTACCCATTTACTGAATCAAGGTTCACATGATGCTGAGGCCATCTACACTCATAATAAAACCGTCAACCCTGTTTTTAAATGTCGCATGGTGGTTTCTGGACAAGACGCAGAAGAAACTTTTGCATGCTTGAAGCAAGCTAAATCTCTACTTGAACGTGGCATACAGCGTACGGGTCGAATAGCAAAAGGAATTTTTTTTTGCCATTCAGATGAAATAAACAAAGGTAAGTTAGCTTTCGTATTCCCTGGCCAAGGCAGTCAATTCCCAGGCATGAGCTCAGAGCTTATCAAACGTTATCCAGAAATTGATAAATGGCTGAAATACCTAGATGAGGGTTTAGAACCCGTCATTGGCGAGAAGCCAAGCAGCTATTTTGCTAACGGAAAGTACTGCACTCAAAACCATCCTCGGTTATTTGACCTCGATATTGGCGCATGCATTGTCACAGCTTATTCACTGGCATACTTCGATCTCATCACCAAGCTAGGTATTCGTGCTGATATGATGTTAGGTCACAGCACTGGCGAAACAACAGCGCTAATTGCTAGTAATAGCATTCAAGACGCTATGCAAGAATCAACCTTTCGTGATTTGGTAGGTAAGTTCACCGACACCTATCGCACGATATCCAAAACAAGTATTTCGCCAGAAGGAACTATTCTGAGTGTTGGTGGAATCAGCAGCGAAGTCATTCAAAGTTGCTTCAATCCTCCTTTAAAAAATATATTTATAGCCCTCGATAACTGTCCAAATCAAAAAATAGTGTTCTGTTCTGACCAAGATGCTGATTTGCTATCAGAGCGCTTAAATAAAGCTGGTGCCGTAGTTGGTGATGTTCCATTTCGGTACGCTTATCATACGCCCCTTTTTCAATCCATCAGTCAGTCTTTAGAGACATATTACACTCAGTTTAAATTTGGTGCTGGTTCTCCAGCTGTGTATAGCTGTATTACAAATAGTTATTTCCCCACTGACGAAATAAAAGCCCGTAAGCAAGCACAAGACTTGCTACATAAACCCGTTCATTTTCAGACAGCTATTGAAGATTTATATCAAAAAGAAAATGTGCGCACCTTCTTAGAAATAGGGCCGCGCAATAATATTTCTGCTTTTATGCAAGATACATTGCGTGGTAGAAATGCTGCAGTTATCTCATCTGGCCATTCATCCATGCATGAAGTTGATGCATTCTTACAGATGATTGCGCAGTTATTCGTCACAGGGCACATTAACGATATCCCTGCCCTATATCACCATGCCGAAAGTGAACATTTGAACACGCCATTAAAACAATCTATAGAGCTCAGCAACTTCAAAAGTGAACGCAACCTAGACCAAGCTACACACGCAGCCGTGCTCAAAATTCACTTCAACCTGATGCAAACATTTTTAGAGCAACAAAACCGCATGATGAATTTATTAACACATGCTCCTGCTAACCTTTATTCACCTACAGCGCCTAAATCCACTAAGCATTTCCCTCTCATCGGCCATGTTATGGAGCAAAATGAGCGCAATGCTGTTTGTAAACGTGTTGTAACTCTACAAAATGAACCTTATTTATTGGATCACGCTTTTGGCGGACTACCCTCTTTACATCAAAAGGATATATCAGCTTTACCTGTCATTCCTTTTACATTCAGCATGGAAACCGTTGCAGAAGCGGCGCTCACCCTTTTTGGCCAAGGTTGGGCAATTAAGCGCATTTATGATGTCCGCGCTATTCATTGGTTCATGCTTTTCCGCGACGCATTAGATATTGAAATTCAAGCGCAAAAAATTGACACTACAAACACTTTGTGTCGCATTTATAATGTTTCAAATCAACAGCGACGATTAAGCTTTGTTGGTAAGGTCGAGCTGACGCAAACAAAAGTAAGCAAACCTAAACAAGAAAATTTTAAGCCATCACCACCTGTTCAAACATTATATAATCTTGATAATTTCTACATTGGCGACAAACCAGATGCGCTCCCATCCCCTCCTGGTGAGTTTCACGGCCCTTTATTTCAAGCTGTCAAAGATATCCGTTCCATTGGCAAAAATGGTATTATTGGCGAGCTTGTAGTACAACCCAGACATCAACTATTTTCCCAGAGTACAAAGCCTGATTTTG
>JAJFLD010000008.1 GCA_021772875.1 Ghiorsea sp.
AGTTGCTAGTATTTTAGTTTTGTTCAACATCATGTGTTCTCCTTTGTGAAGTGGTGGCGATATACCCCCTATTAGCAAGCGGTGTTCCACCGATAAACACATCCTTATCAGGCATAT
The DNA here is from genome assembly GCA_021772875.1 of Ghiorsea sp. Classification (GTDB taxonomy): domain Bacteria; phylum Pseudomonadota; class Zetaproteobacteria; order Mariprofundales; family Mariprofundaceae; genus Ghiorsea. Next base: position 118 of record JAJFLD010000008.1, read on the forward strand.
TTCATCGTATAGTTGATGTAAACCTCTGCTTTATGCCTAACTATTAACCAAGACGGGTGAATAATTAGGCATATGCATCCATGGCAAGTACAGACAATACGTGTTTATAAGCTTCAATGTGTTTTAAGTTAGAGGGAACGCATCTTGCTTTAAGCGATAACATGAAGAAACCCGTCCTTATATTACAACAACTTGAATATGAACCCGCAGCCTTGATTGAAAAGGTTATCCTTGATGCTGGCTGGGAAACTGAAACCATCAAAACCATGGAAGGGTTGATTCCCCAAGCGCTTACGCGTTATTCAGGTTTGGTTATCATGGGCGGGCACATGTCTGCCAACGATACGCATCTTGATTTCATTGCCAGACAGCTTCAGTTGCTCGAATGGTGTATCCATTATGACTTTCCAGTGCTTGGCATTTGTCTAGGCAGCCAATTGCTGGCCAAAGCTGCTGGTGCAAGTGTGATTCCATCTCCTGTTAGAGAGCTTGGCTGGTATCATCTGCGACCTACATTTTATGCCCAAGAAGATTTCATCTTTGGTGATATGCTCGCTTCAGGTTTAAAAATATTCCAATGGCATGGCGAAACCTTTGAACTACCAAAACAAGCAACCCTTTTGGCCACCTGCCCAGAAGTTGTCAATCAGGTTTTTCGTATAAAATCTCGCTTATATGGTATTCAATTTCATGCCGAAATGACAGAAGAACTCATCCATGCATGGATAAAACATGGCAGTAGCGAAAGTGCCTATCTTGGCGAGGCTGGCGTTCAAAGCTTACTCGCTGATATCCCAAGATACCTACCCATTGCCCGTGAATATTGCAGCAACATGGTTTGCGCATGGACCAAACTACTTATCAAATAAATAAACATCACAAGAAAAGAGGTACACGACCGTGGAAAATTTTAATATAAGTGTTAAAGATATCAGTGCTATTGCATCGTTTCCTTTATGTAGCGCAATGACAAGCGAAGACATAAAAATCTTTGTTCGACATCTGGTTGGGGTGCAATATGCAAGTGGCGAAGTTATTTTTTCGCAAGGGCAACAGGAAAATGATAATTTATATATCGTGCTCGAGGGTAAAGTGGCCATCACTGCCACACTGGAAGACTTGGGCAACAATGCTGTTGCTGTAAGTGTGCAAGAAAGAGGTGATGTTGCAGGCATATTATCCTTTATTGATGGTAGGCCACACAAGGCTTCGGCAAAAGCACAAACACCAGTAACCATGGCCATTGTTTCACGCCAAGATTATCAACATTTCAAAGACTTTCATCCCAGCATTGCCGCAAACATGTTACAATACTTAATCATCGCTGCTGATGATTTGGTATGTGAATTACTGCGTAAGTTATCAGAATCTCAAGCCTATATGTATGGCGTCACATCAGCACAGGGTAAAACATAAACAAACAACAACAAAACATGGCTACAAATATTGCAGCCAATGATTAAATGATAGGCATCATCATTAGCTTTTGATGATGCACAAGCTCCTTTTTACTCCCATCTATAATTCATTCATAAATATCAACCACTTAAACGCATGGAACACCGCTTGCTAATGCATGGATACAACCTAACTAGGAGGTCGCTATGTATAAAGACAATAAAGGAGCAAGGGTATGAAATTGATGAAACGCAGCTGGAAAAATAGCATCGCCGCATTTGTTGGCATTGGTTTGTTAATGATTACACACGCCACCACCGCAGCGGCACTTGGTGAGCCTGAAAAGGAAGACTTAAAATTCGGTTTTATTAAACTCACCGATATGGCACCACTAGCCATTGCTTATGAAAAAGGTTATTTCGAAGATGAGGGTTTGTTTGTCACCCTAGAAGCACAAGCCAACTGGAAGGTGCTGCTTGATGGTGTGATAGATGGCAAACTTGATGGTGCGCATATGCTGGCTGGTCAGCCTTTAGCTGCAACCATTGGTTATGGCACTAAACATACCATCATCACACCTTTCAGCATGGATTTGAATGGTAATGCCATCACTGTTTCCAATTCGGTTTGGGATCAAATGAAAAAATATGTGCCTGAGAAAAATGGTAAACCTATACATCCTATCAAAGCAGACGCACTCAAACCTGTGGTTGAAAAATACAAAGATGAAGGCAAACCATTCAAAATGGGCATGGTTTTCCCCGTTTCCACGCACAACTATGAATTGCGCTACTGGTTGGCAGCTGGTGGTTTAAAACCTGGCTTTTATGCACCCCTTAAAGGCGATAGCTCAGGTACACTTGATGCAGATGTATTGCTTTCAGTAACCCCACCACCACAAATGCCATCCACCATGGAAGCAGGCACGATTTATGGTTATTGCGTGGGCGAGCCTTGGAATCAACAAGCTGTGTTTAAAGGCATTGGTGTGCCCGTAATTACCGATTATGAAATATGGAAAAACAACCCTGAAAAGGTTTTTGGTATCACTGAAGAATTTGCCAAAAAATATCCAAACACCACCACACGCATGGTAAGAGCATTGATTCGTGCAGCCAAATGGTTGGATGAAAATAACAATGCCAATCGCATGGAAGCTGTGAAAATCCTTTCCAAGCCAAACTATGTGGGTGCTGATGCCAAAGTGATTGCCAACTCCATGACAGGCACCTTTGAATACGAAAAAGGTGATAAACGTTCGGTGCCCGATTTCAACGTATTCTTCCGTTATAACGCCACCTATCCTTACTATTCCGATGCCATTTGGTATTTAACACAAATGCGCCGCTGGGGGCAAATTGCTGAATACAAACCCGATGCTTGGTATGTAGATACAGCCAAAAAAGTATACCGCGCTGACTTGTATCAAACTGCTGCGAAATCATTGATTGCTGATGGTAAGTTTAAAGCCAGTGAGTTTCCCAATTTCGACACTGAAACAGGGTTCAAACCAGCACAAACTGAATTCATCGACAATATCAC
>JAJFLD010000071.1 GCA_021772875.1 Ghiorsea sp.
TACGCTGTCTTCATGGAATTTATCTTCACGAAATGAAATGATGTATACTTATTGGGGGCGTTTGAATTTTAATCGTTCCAGTACATCCATGCGTTTCATAACACAAACTTGTACGTGATCAATGATTAAAACCATGGCCTGTAAAAATGCGTAGACAGTGGTTGGGCCGACAAATTTCCAACCCTGCTTCTTCAATGCTTTTGATAAGGCAATTGATGCATTGGATGTGGAAACAGTTTGTGGCTCAGTCAGATCAGAGGCAGAAGGTTCATAACGCCAAAAATATGCAGCCAGTGAACCCTCGGTTTTAATGAGTGTTTGTGCGCATTTTGCGTTATTGATTACAGCTTCGATTTTGCCACGATGACGGACAATACCTTTATCTTGTAACAAACGTTCAACATCAGTTTGTGTAAACTTTGCAACCTTATCAAAATCAAAGCCATGAAACACCACTCGAAAATGCTCGCGTTTGGCAAGAATGGTCCGCCAACTTAATCCAGACTGAAAACTTTCAAGACATAACTTCTCAAATAAACGTTTATCATCATCTACAGGAAAGCCCCATTCATGATCATGATAATCAAAAAACTCTGGAGCAGCAGCACACCAACCACAGCGTGGCTTTCCATCTGGCCCAACAATGGTGGCGCTCATTTATTCTTCCTCATGCCTATCAAGAAGGAAGGCAAGGCGTGTATCGGTTTTTTTAGGGTCGATTTCAAATATTTCGGCAGTGACAATATTGTGAGCAACAAAAGGATCTTCATCGACTCTATGTTGAAGCGACGACAACGATGTATTGTGGGCAATAACAGATCCACCCAAGTTGGGTTGCAAGCTTCCCACAACCAGAAACACACCGTCCTCAAGACCACATTGAATCCATTGATTGTGGCCAGCCATAAACTCACTTGCTTGGGCTTTGTTGGCTGAAAATTTTAGAAAAACAACAAACATCATATTTCTCCATCCATAAACTTTAATTTCATGCCAACCTTTAAGAATTCATGCGCTGAAATCAACCATCACAATATCAGATACAGCAGTAAAGTAGTTAATTGAAAGACCAAATATCATCATTTTGATGAACATTTGTAGTTATTGAAAAACAAAAAAAGAGGCAGTGATAAGCTACCTCTTTCGATTGTTGCATAAAAATCGAGTCGTTATTTTAGTCCATTTAAGAACGCAATAATTTCATCTGCTTTTTTACCCTTCACTTTTTGTGCCGGCATTTTTGTACCTTTAACCACATCTTTAGAGTTTAAAATCCACTTGCGTAGAAGTTCTTCATTCCAGGTAATACCTGATCCAGAAAGGCCTTCAGAGTATTTAAACCCTTCCACACTTCCTGCTTTACGACCAATCACACCAAAAAGATTTGGCCCGACTTTGTTTTTGCCACCTTGTTTAAAGGTGTGGCAAGCTTGGCATTTTGCTTCAGCACCTGCATAAGCACTTGTTGTGGACAAACCACTCACTGCCATTGCAGCAGCTGCTGCGATCATCAAAGACTTTTTCATAATCTTTCCTCTACTCGAAAATATGGGTCCATTGACCCATTGGTGCAGAAATATACATGCTGAAAATTCTGAGAAGCAAGCGAAATCATCATCTTTAAAGAAAAAGTGTTTCTGTATCATACTTTTTAATGGCAGCTACCATATATTCTTAGCATTGCGATGTTTCTTTTTATTTCACTTTTATACTACCTGTTGGCTAAACGTCGCAAAATCACATCACAAGAAATTTGGGCAAAGTGTACTGAAATAGGATTGGTGTAAACAAAAGAGCAGGTCTTATTTTGTGCCTTTGACTGCGCCTATGAAGAGCAGACTTGCTTTGATCTGCCCCGACTTATACCGCCTTCGATGAAAGATATTTGGTCAAACGCACCGTCATTTCATCCAAGCATTTGCTTTTAAGTATGGTGAAAAGTATCCAAAACATCAGCAGGGGTAATAAAATAATTTGAATGACAAATATAGCCAAGTAGGCGGTCATTAAGCTTAAAAGTGAGGCAATGATTTGCTCAACGTTTTGTACCATGTGTGAAAAAGCCAGCTGCGTTTGCTCCACCTTATGCGAAGCGGCATCCGTTAAAGATGAAAAAAAGCCCTCACTTGGCTCTTCTGGAAGATGAGACATCTCCTGATAACTATCAGATACCAAAGCTAATTTTTCTATGGATTGTTCAATGTTTGGTTGCAACCAATGCCTATAGATAGCATCACTCACCAAAGCCGAAACGGGCAACATAAAACGCAACAAAAGCAATACAAAACAAACTTTTAGGAAAAATTGCAAAAGTGGTGTGGTTATTAAATTCTGTCGCCAAAGTAGGGGGATGCAAAGCAGCAAAAGCAAAGCAATGGCCTTAAAAGATACCAACACACTGATTTCAAAACCAATCTTTTGAATACCCAGCGAGGCAATGGCAGCAACAAGCACAGAAGATAAACGCTCAGTCATATCATCAATAGGATCAAGGATTTGCCCTGCGGCTATGGTTATCCCAACACCTGCAGGTGATAAATCCAGCTCAGAGCCTTTAATCACCGATACCACAGCATTCACACCACGTGCAGTTGCATAGGCTATCGTGGCCGCTTGAATGGATTCACTAAAATAGGCATCGGCCATATCATCGCTGATTGCTATTTTATACGAGGAAGCCGCATAAAAAAGCGAGCTACTTAATAATAGAAGTAGGGCAAGAGTTGGTTTATTTATACCTTTATTGGTCAATGCATTACCGCCTTGATGAAA
>JAJFLD010000072.1 GCA_021772875.1 Ghiorsea sp.
TGGGTTGCTGTCATCAGTTGTTCTGCTTTTTGGTATGGATGCAAGTGTTGCTTATCTTTACTATTAAATAGTGAGAGTAGTGTTCCAATCTTTTTAGCCATGGTATTTCCCCAAATACAATATTTATCCCCGTTGTGTTAACAAGCTAGCGTATCTTATTTGGAAATTCAATTACACAATGAAGAGACTCTTGCGGAAATAGGGTTGTATAATATGTCACGCATGATTTTTAATTGTTATTTTAAGCTGAAATCTGCAAATATAGTTAATGTCGCATAATGTATATTATGTCATATTTTTATCGAGGCAATTTAAGGAGGCGAGCTACCAAGAAGCTGGTGGCGCACGCCTTATGTCCTCAGGCCTATCCAAGTCAAACGATAGCCCGAGCACCTTAACCCTTAATTTTAAAGCCTTGATATTGCTCATCGTCTCTTGAAACACGGATGATGTGCCCCAATCAATGCCTTCAAATAAGGCTGGCTCATCTTGCTTTGTAGCAAGTAGATCATAACCACCATCTTCAACAGGGCCTATGGCCACAGTATGGGTAGAAAGCGCCTCGGATGCGGCCAAGTAACGCTGGGCTGCAACGTGCGGCGAATCCGTGCCTAAAAACATGATTGGGCAAGCATCTTGAATAAAAGATTCGTCCATTAAATATTGAAGTCGCTGACCCAAATTCCCAGAACCTTGTTCACATAATGTGAAATCGAACCGCTGGCGCAGCTGGATAAAAAAAACATGCTTGGGATCATCAACTGCAAGCCAGACGTCATTAAAATGCCCCAAGACTTTAGTAAGCGTGGACACTATCATTTTCTGGTGCAGCCCCATGGCTTCTCTGGCTGAATATATGGGCATTAGGCGCGTTTTAACTTGCCCAGAAACCGGCGCTTTGGCCAAGATAATCACGCGCATTAGCGAGTATGCCTATACATCATAACCAGCTTTGCTGGCGAAATACCTAACCAATATAAAAAACGAATTTTCCACATCAGCATTACAGTTCTTACGATGCCATGCTGCTCCCAGCGACGACTCGATGTTGTAAGCTTGCCACTTAAACAAGCCACCTTACCAACTTGTTTTAATCGCTTTGACATCGCGACATCTTCCATCAGTGGCAAATCTGGAAAGCCCCCTACAGCATCAAAAACATCGCGCCTTACAAACATACCTTGATCACCCGTGCTTATGCGACTTAACCTAGAGCGAAGGTTTATGAAAAAGCTTATAATACAATATGTTATAGCAGGATTGGAAAGTTTTATGTTAAACCGCCCTGACAAAAAACCTTGGTTATAAGATTTTTTGATGCTCGAGATATCACTTGAAGAAAGGCTTGTATCTATATGTAAAAAAAGAATAATATCTGATTCTGTATTTTGAGCACCTGTATTCATCTGTTTGGCTCTACCCAGCTCAGAGAATAAACATCTATGGCCTTGCGCCTGAATAAGCGCCCTGCTTTCATCCGTTGAACCACCATCCACAAAAATAAGCTCATCCGCACAAAGCCCATCAAGGCGTTTTAATGCCTGCGGAAGTGTGCTTGCTTCATTATAAGTGGGAATGACGATAGCGACGCTTGGAGAATGCTTCATATCAAAAAGCTAAAGATTTAACCTGAATGGGAACCCAGCCGCTACCCGTTTCTCTAAAGTTGGTAATTTGGCCATTCCAGGCTCTACCAGCCATAGCAATAAGATCTTCACCATGCATATAAAGTCGAATATCAAATTTAAAAGTTTCGCCATCAATTTCGATTTGGCTTGCAGGCACAAGTTTTTGCATCACTGTGGAGCCAGTATCAAATTGCTCAAACCTTTTTCTACTCATGCCTTTGCCAAGCATGACACCTTTACCACCATGGCGTGCTGCGGGTTTAAAAACCCAAGATTTCCTGATTTGCCAAGCTTTCTCGCTATCATATTCAGACAATAAATAGGTTTCAGGTACAACAGCACGTATCAACTGTATGGCCTGATCATTTAAAAATGTTTCCAAAAGACCTTCACGCCACCAATCAACCATACGATTTTTATCACCAAGCAAGGCATAGCTGCGTGGATATGGGTTCAAAACCACCTGCTGCTCTAAAAAAGCTTGGCGTATGTGTGCTAAAGGTGAGCTTTCAAGATAAAAATCGGTATGTCTATTATAAATAACATCAACCTTCAAACCATCAGCATACAATCCCTCAGCTTTAAGCACCAGATCTTCAGGACTAACCAAGCTTACGCTTCGACCATCAGCTCTTAATAATGCGGCATAAGCATTCATCTCAGGAAACATGTATTGCTGGGTAATATCTTCATCCATGATGGCAATGTGTTGCCAATCTTTGGCAAACATAGCAAGCAACTTGGCTGGGAAATTAGGTACTAAACGTTGTTGTTCATATTGCGGAATCCAGCCATCATCGTTTTCGTATAACCCGCCTGCATTGTTATTGATTTCAATGAGTTTCGGCCCTTGGGGCGTTAAATGAAAGTCATAACCCATGAGCATAGATGGGTGATGAGGCGCTACATCAACTGTCTCAGGTAAATGCAGCGCTAAGGCTTGGGCATATACTTTATCATGCTCAAGCTGATAAATGGTTCGCGCGAAGTGTAACATCGTTTGAAAATCATTTTCTAGAATCGGAACGGGGACATTAGTAGCTAAACTCATGCGCCCACTCTACCCAATTTTTTCCTTGCCGCTAATATCCGACCATGAATCCATTTTCTCTGGCCAGCTTATCATTAACAGAACTCCAAACGCACATGAAAACATGGGGGCTGCCTGCATTTCGCGCAAAACAAGTTTTAGATTGGCGAAATAAAGGCATATTAACTTTGGATGATATGAAAAATATCCCAATTCAAGTGAAAGAAACACTAGAGAAACATGTACAAATTCAACCTTTAACACTGGTCAGCCGCCAAAAATCAAATGATGGTACGCGCAAATACTTATTTGCCTTAAATCGCACAGGTCAAACCAATAAACATATTGAAAGCGTACTTATACCAGAATCTGAACGGAGCACGGTATGTATTTCATCACAAGCAGGTTGTGTCTTGGACTGCCCTTTTTGTCATACAGGCACTCAAAAATTTGAAGGTAATTTAACGCCAGCAGAGATTGTTGCTCAAGTTTTGGCTGTCAAATACGACTTATTACAAGACCCTATGATTGATGATCTACACAATAACGTTACCCATATTGTATACATGGGCATGGGCGAACCACTTGCCAA